>CABVBB010000104.1 GCA_902496505.1 uncultured Peptococcaceae bacterium | reverse complement strand
ATCTATACGTGGGATTCCTGACAAACATTCAGAGAGGCAGCAAGGGTGATGCCAGAGCATAGCGGATGGGGAAACTAGGGAGAGAGGGGAATGGATATGTTGAGAGAAATTTTGCCGTATACTGTGCAGGAATCGCATTATACTGGGCTGAATACATGGCACTGGCTGTATCCTGCTTTGCAGGCGGCGCTGGTGTTTTTGATCGTGGTTATGATCATATGGCAGTACCAGAAAAAACTGACCTACAGCAAAGGCGTGAGCTTAGCGTATGGCGTCTGCGCCATCGCTTCGGTGATCTATTTGGCAACGGAACTCAATAACATCGCTTATTACACGCAGGCGGTGCCCGCCCGGAATTACATCTTGTACCATCTGCGATATGAGGTGCTGGCCGTAGGCACCATGCTGATCTGGGTGATCTGGCGAACGCTGGGCGGCCGCTGGTCAAGCGGCAGAGCCAGGATAGTTCCGTGGCTTTTGGGCGGGCTCATCTTTTGGGCCATGGTCATGCTTGGTCTCAGCCTCCGTCGGCTGGAGATGCTGGAATTTTTGACGCTGTATGGCTATATGGAAGAAGCAAATAATCTCAACATATTTCTCTTCGCGATCCTGATGTTTCTGGACAACAGCGCGTCAAAGCTGGAACGCGAAGCAGAGGAGGCGGGGAAATGAAACGCAGTGTTTGGGCGCTGGCGGCACTCATCGCGATCATAAGTCTGGGCGTGGTGAAATTTTGCCTGGTGCAAGACCTCAGTGCTTTGTGCGGCGGTGGGGGCAGGATCGTAGTGGAGCAGATGGTGTGGCATCAGACAGTAGCTGCCCCCGGTGAAACGATCGTACTGGAGGAAGAGCAGCAGACGGCTATAGCTGCGGCGCTGGAGCAAGTGAAATGGCGCAGGGCAAACTGGTCAAGCAAGTCTGATAGAGAACCACGGATAGATGTGCATTTTAGTATCGTTCAAGCCAATGGATCTGAGTGCAGAGGACATGTGCTCTACTGTTATGGGGATGGTACTGTAAGAATGCCAGATGGTTGGATGCATGTAGGGCGTTGGGGGAGAAAACACGGCCGAGAATTGTATGCACAGCTGTCGACGATCGTGGCTGAGCGAGATCACGCCCTATCTGCTGAAAAATGCAGTGTTGAGTGCAACTCTCGAGTCTCTAGGAACGTCTTTAAGATAGCCGGGAGAATCAGCGGGGATTCGGAAGACTGCCGTAAAGGTTTACGGCAGTCTTTTGCGTTGACCCGTTTTCAGATAAAGAGACGTTTTGGGAGAAAAAATGGGAAAAGTATGGTATAATGGGAGAGTAACAGTTGAGGGATGACAGAGAGGGGTGGCAGGATGGCAGGAGAATTGATGTTTATTCTGAGTATGGTCACAAAGGTGGCGCTGCTGGTGATCGCAGCGGGGCTTGTCTGGTCAATGGGACACAAGCTTTGGGACAAATATCGCAAGCCTAAGGATTGAAGCAAAGGAGGTCATCGGATGCACAGATACTATCGGTGGGGGCTGGCGGCAGTGGGGATCATCGGCCTTTTGGCGGTCGGCTTGTGGCTGGTGACGCGGCCTTACAGTGCGATCAGGGAGGTCAGAGAGGAATTTGGCATAACGCTGCCGATCACAGCCAAGCTGTGTGACAGTGCGGGAGACTATTTCACCAGTGCTGACGGCGATCGCACAGGCAGCATGGTCAGGGTATTCCAGCTGACAGAGGGACAGCTGTTGGAAGCCAAGCGCACAGCCTTGGCGCATCATTGGCGAGAACTGCCGCTCCCTGACAGATCCATCCAGCAGGTTTTTGAAGCGGAAAACGCCGAGCAGGCAAAATTGATCCCATGGACGATCACAGAGGGACTCTACATGGTCAAGCCAACCTGTGATGCAGGGGCGAATCGGGTGTACGGCGATGAAAGCGTTCAGGCCTATCTGGCCGAGCGAGACCGTGCGGGAGATATCACCAGCTTGTGTCTGGGGATGCTGGATACGGCAGAAAACAAGCTCTACCTGATCAAATTTGATTTGTAGATATTTGGGCTTGCTATTTTGAACGTGATAGCTTAAGCTGATAAAGCGAAGCATACTACAAAAGTGAGGTGACGTGTTGATGGTACGTCTGGATAGTGTTCGCCTGTAGGAGGGCGGACAAAAGACGTCGACCCTCCAGAGGATGACAATAAACAAGACATTTGGAGGATAAACGAAAATGAATAGACAAGCATTAAAAAAATATGGTTGGCAGGATGCATGGGAAACGCAGATCGGTGAAGGCGGCTATCCGGCGCGGGTCATCCGGCAGGATCATGATCTCTACCGAGTGGCGGGAGCTAAAGGCGAGCTGAATGCCCACATCACCGGCAAAATGATGTATGAGGCCGCAAGCGAAGCCGATTATCCGGCGGTAGGCGATTGGGTCGTGATCGATCGAGAGACCGATGAGGGCGGCGAGGCTGCCATCAGCCGGATACTCAAGCGGCGGAGCGTGTTCGTCCGCAAAGCAGCGGGCAGCAGCCAAGCCGTACAGGTGGTAGCGGCCAATGTAGACACCATTTTTCTCTGCATGGCCCTCAATCAAGATTACAACCTCAGACGGCTGGAGCGCTACTTGACTATTGCTTGGGACAGCGGTGCCACACCTGTCGTGGTGCTGACCAAAGCCGATCTATGCGATGATCTGCCGCAGAAGCTGGCAGAAGTGACGCTGACCAGTGCAGGCTGCTCGGTGGTCGTTTGCTCAGCGCTCAGCCACGAAGGCTTGGAGCAGGTACGCCAGCTGGTGAAGCCTGGGCAAACGATAGCCTTTCTAGGCTCCTCCGGTGTAGGCAAATCCACGCTCATCAATTATTTGCTGGGCGAAGAGAGGTTGGCTACAGCCGCCATCGGTCAAAATGACAAAGGCCGTCATACCACCACTCACCGGCAGCTCTATGTGCTGCCAGACGGCGGTATGGTCATCGATACGCCAGGCATGCGGGAACTCCAGCTGGAAAGCGGCGATCTCTCCCGCGCCTTCGACGATATCGAAGCCCTGGCCGCAGACTGCCGCTTCCGTGACTGCACCCATTCCGGCGAGCCAGGCTGCGCCGTCCAAGCCGCCATCGCTGACGGCCTTTTGGACCAAAGCCGCCTGGACAATTACCACAAGCTCCAGCGCGAGCTCGGTTATGAGGGCCTAAATTCCCGCCAAATGGAAGCCGAAAAGATCCGCTCCATGTTCGGCAGCAAACAAGAAATGAAACAGGCCATGCGCGCCGCAAAACAAAAGAACCACCGCCGGTAGAGCGGGAGAAAGACTAAGCCTCTGGAGAGCTGCTTTAGCGGCATTTTCCAGAGGCTTTTTTGTCATGTGCTGTCTGAAAATCGCTACCGCTTCCAAAATTCCCGATACCCTTGTGCCGTTTGGTCGGCTAGTTGGTCGGCGGTGGCGCGGTCTAGGGGCATGACGCGGCCGTGGTAGGGGTAGTAGAGGAGGTTGGACCAGAGGACTTCATAGCCGCCGAGGTCGTATTCTGGGGCGGTGGGGAGGTAGCTGTCACAGCCGTTGGTGTAGCCGTTGAAGAAAAGCAGGGGAGCGTCGGTTTTTTGCCGGACGGCGGTGCTGATAGCGGACATGACTTCGTAGGAGACGCCGCAGAGGCCGCCGTTATTGAGGAGGAGGTAGTGGATCTCGCAGGGGGCGCTTTGACGGGAAATGTGGGCTTGGTGCAGGCGGCGTACTTCCTCAAGCCAGCCGGTGCCGTCGATGCCGGCTGAAGTTTGGGCTTCAGCGGCGATGGCTTGGGCTGTCGGCCAATCGGGAACGCTGGCGTAAAAGGTGGTATGGCGGGAGTACATAGCCAGGGTATGCACAGGCTGAGGGTGCAGCGTGGGGAGAAGGGCTTCCACGGCGCTGGTCACTTCGTCAGCGATGATCTCTAAGGAGCGGAGGCACTGTTCATGATAGAGCTGCTGCTCAGCTGGCGTGGGGGGATGAGCCAGCACTTCTGCGAGGTGGACCTCCAGATGATCGGCGTTGGCTTGTCGATATTTGGCCTTGACATCGCCGCTGGCGCCTTGGACGATCAGGATAGGGCAGCCATAGCGGGCAGAGAGCTGCTGGCGGATGGCACCGAAATAATCGGAGGAGATGTAGTAATTATCCGCGGTGAGCACGTTGGCATGGGCGGTGATGCGCAGCAGCAGGCACTTGAGATCGTGGGGATCGCTGCCGGTGATTTGGAGAACGCCCAGGCGGTCGTCAAAGCCTAAGTCGGGGCTGCGGCGGTTGACGCCGATGGTATTGCGGGTGCTGCCCCAAGCGGCCCGAATGGGCACCATGAAGGCGCGGGCCTGGCGAACGGTCTGCTCAAGCTGGGCACAGACGAAAGCATAGTAATCGGGATGAGCGGCGGCATTGGGTGCGGCGTGGGTGTGGGAGAAGCAGAGCATGACATGCTCGGGCGTGGTCTGGAGCGCATCGGCCAGCTGCTGGCGCAGGGTCAGGCTGAGGGCAGTGGTGAAGCCTAGGCTGTCGATGGTGACGAGGCAGCAGATCGTTGCGGCGCTTTGCCAGACGAGCGTTTGAGCCAGCAAACGGTGCAGCACGCCGCGGGAATAGTTGTCCGGCCGGGCGTCGTAGCCTACCAGCTGCAAGGACTGGGTGGGGGTGATATCGGTCTGGGCATAGCCCATAGTGACAAGAGTCATAGGAACACTTCCTTTCTGATCGAGGGATCGCTGTCATTATAAGGGCGGCGGGGGAGAGGAAACAATAGCACAAATGGTGCAGTCGTGTTTTGGCGCGCGGGTATGGGGATTGCGGGACATCCAGGGAGCTGTTACAATAGAGGGGTAAGCATGAACGGACAGATAGTCAATGAGGGGAGAGAAAGTTTTATGGAGGGAAGTGTAGTTTTTGAACGGGCCTTTGGCATCATCAAGGAGCATAAGCTGCTTATGGCGGCAGCGGCTATTTTAGCGGTGCTCAATACGTTGAGTGAGGCGCTTTTCAAGCAGAATTTGCTGGGGGAGGTCGTCATGCTGTTGCTGATGCAGCCGCTGCAATTCGGCGGGCTGTATATGGCGCTCAAAGCTTGGCGCAATGAACCGCTGTCCTGGGATCAGCTGGTGCACTGCTATGTGGGCGGGCGCTTGGGGCGTTCGGCACTGTATGCGCTGGCGTATTGCGGAGCGGCGCTGCTGGCGGGACTGGCGATCGGTGTGGGGGTCATGCTGTCGGCGTTCTTTGGTATTTTGGCACCTTTTGGCATGCTGGCCGCCGTCTTTTTCGGCCTGGCTGTGCTGGGGATCTTTATCTACCCGATGGTGCTGGCCTATCTGGACCAGGAGGAGCTTAGTGTAAGCGAGGCCTACAGCCAGGGCCGAAGCCTGACAGAGGGCAAATTCAAGCCGCTATTGGGGATCGCTTGGGGTATTTTTTGGCGCGTGGGTCTGGTGGGAGCGCTGCCGGAAATATTGGTGGTCGGCCTGGGGCCGGATCTGCCAGTCAGTGTGGTCATTCAAACTGTGCTGGGCTGGGGCGTGCTGCTCTATACCAATGTCATGATCACGGGCGTTTGGCAGGAACTGCTCCCTAAAGAACAGGCGAGCGGCGTCAAAGACGGTGAGGTCGTCAGCTCGGAAGGGCTGTTGTAGCGCGCTTTATGGCGGCTGCTCAAGCAGAGGATAGCCTCTAGTTGAGCAGCCGCTTTTTGGGTCCGCGCGCAAAAAAATACCGCTTGCTTGACGGGTGCTTCGAGGCCGATATTTTTGTGCGCAGTAGGCAGGCCAAGCCTCTTTTCACGCCGCGCTTATCGTGCTAAAATGAAAAGGACGGCGATTTTTGCCAGTAACGTAAAAAAGCCGCAGGAAAGAGGAGAGTCTATGCTGAAAAAACTGATCCAATACTATAAGCCGTACAAATTTTTGTTCTTCGCCGATCTGGTGGCGGCGTTTCTGCTGGCAGCCTGCGATCTGATCTATCCGATGCTCACGCGTCAGATCATCAATGATGTGGTGCCCAACAAAAATTTGCAAATGCTGATCTTTTTCGCCATTTCGCTCTTGGTCATCTTTATCGCCAAGGCGGGCTTCAACTATTTCATGCAGTATTGGGGCCATGTGGTGGGCGTGCGGATGCAGGCGGATATGCGGGATAAAGTTTTTGCTCATTTGCAGAAGCTGCCGTGCAGTTATTTTGACAACAATAAGACGGGCGTGATCATGTCGCGGATGATCAACGACCTGATGGATATTTCGGAACTGGCGCATCATGGGCCGGAGGATGTGTTCATTTCGGGCATGATGTTTATCGGTTCTTTTGTCATCCTCTGCACCATCAATGTGCCGCTGACCATCATTATTTTTCTGTTTCTGCCATTGGTCATCTGGTCCACGCTGGCGCAGCGCAAAAAACTCAACCGTGCGTTCATGGAATCCAGGGTCAAGACCGGCGAGGTCAACGCAGTGGTGGAAAATTCGGTGGCAGGCGTGCGGGTGACCAAATCTTTCTGCACGGATGAATTGGAAATGGAGAAGTTCAAAAAGGGCAATGCGCTCTTCGTCAAGGCGCGGGAGCTGTCGTACAAGGTCATGGGTCAGTATTACGCCAGCATGAATTTTTGGACGGACCTTTTGGAATTGGTGGCACTGGTGGCGGCGGGGTATTTTGTCCTGCGCGACTGGATCAACATCGGTGATTTTGCGGCCTTTATTCTGTATATCAAGATGTTCATCCAGCCGATCAAGAAGCTGGTCAATTTTACCGAGCAGTACCAAAACGGCATCACCGGCTTCCAGCGTTTCCTGGAGCTGATGGAAGTGGACGGCGAGAAGGAACCGGCGCATCCGGTGCCGTTGGAAGAGGTCAAAGGCCACATCACCATCGACCATGTGACGTTTTCTTATGAAAACAACAAAAGCGTGCTCAATGATCTCTCGTTGGATATCCCAGCGGGCAAGAAGGTGGCCTTGGTGGGGCCGTCCGGCGGCGGCAAAACGACGCTTTGCAACTTGATCCCGCGCTTTTATGATTACACGTCGGGCGATATCCGCATAGACGGCGTGAGCATCCGCGATGTGAGCCTGCATGATCTGCGGACGCAGATCGGCGTGGTGCAGCAGGAGGTCTTCCTCTTCACCGGCACCATCAAGGACAATATCCTCTGCGGCAAGCCGGACGCTGGTGATGCTGAGGTGGTGCAGGCTGCTAAGCTGGCTAAGA
>CABVBB010000103.1 GCA_902496505.1 uncultured Peptococcaceae bacterium | reverse complement strand
AACTGTTGGTGGACGCTATCAATCCTCCCGCTTCATCACCCATCGCAAATCCCGCCAGCTCATCGGCAAATTGGAGGGACTCACCAGCCGCTACGAAGCCCAATCCCTCCAGCGCCAGGTCTATGTGACCAACCGCATCAAGACCGTCAACGAGCACATCTATTACAATATCGACCGCATCCACGCTGCCATCGCCAGCGGACGCAAGATCAGCTTCCGCTATTTTCGCTGGATCGTCGATGAGACCGGCCATATCCGCAAAGAATACCGCCACAGCGGCTATCGCTACGTCATCAGCCCCTGGGCGCTCACCTGGGAGGACGAAAATTACTACCTCATCGGCTACGACAGCAAAGCCGGCGTCATCAAGCACTACCGCGTGGACAAAATGGAAGGCATGGCCATCACCAAGCGCCCCCGCGAAGGCGAAGACCACTTCCAGGCTTTTGACATGGCGCTCTACGCCAAGAAAGTCTTCGGCATGTTCGGCGGCGCAGAGACCACCGTCCGCCTGCGCTTTGCCAAAGACCTCATCGGCGTCGTCATCGACCGTTTCGGCGAAGATGTGCCGCTGCAGACTGTCACGGACGATGATTTCCAGATCACCGTCAGCGTCGTGACCAGCCCACAGTTTTTCTCCTGGCTCTTCGCCTTCGGTGACAAAGTGCAGATCCTCTCCCCCGAAGCCGTCATCAAAGCGTTTCAAAACCAGCTGCAGGCGGCCCAACGTGTTTATATTTAAACCACATCTCCCCAAAAAAGACGAGACCAATTTACGGTCTCGTCTTTTTTAGGTTCTCCAGCAGCGCTTGACCCCGCATGGCATCCATTGATTCAGCTGAAGGATCTTCGTCCTAAGTTTTTTCTGCACCCGGAGCATAGTACCGCATATCGTACAGTGCATCGTTTATCATAGACTTGTAAGCTAAAACACGATCATGTACGAGAAAGGGTGTTGACAGATGAATTATAAGGTGATTTATGTAGGCGGCCACGTTGAGGTATGGGATCGGAACGGACATTTTATGTTCTCTGCCGACACCCAAGCGGAAGCGTGGGAAGAACTGGCACAGATCGAAAAAACCTGCGCCTGATGGGTAAGGCGGAGATAAGAGCGCTCGCTTCTACAAATCCGCCGCCATGATGCTTTCGCATCTGAAGTTTACTCGATTCTATAGGCACACAGAAAAGGCACCGGAAAAATTCCGGTGCCTTTTCCTTTTAGTGCATTTTCTTAACGAGACGTTCTGTTTCCTGCGCGATGGCGGCTTCTTCGTCGGTGGGAACGACCAGTGTGGTGACTCGGGCGTTGTCAGCGGAGATGTCGGCTAATTGACCGCGGCAGTTATTTTTGTCTGCATCGATGGCAATGCCCAGATAATCCATATCGGCACAGATGGCCTGGCGGACGGCGATGCCGTTTTCACCCAAGCCAGCGGTGAAGATGAGCACATCGAGACCATTGAGCACGGCCGTGTAGCTGCCGATCAGCTTGCGCACCTGATGCACGTACATGTCCCTGGCCAAAACAGCCCGATCATTGCCGCCTTCGATGGCTTTTTCGATATCGCGGAAATCATTGCTCACGCCGGACACGCCCAGGAGCCCTGAGCGTTTGTTAAGGATATAATCCATTTCCGAGGGCGAAAGTTTTTCCTTCTTCATCAGATACAGCACCACCGCCGGATCAAAGCTGCCTGCCCGCGTGCCCATCAGCAAGCCCTCCAGCGGCGTGAAGCCCATGGACGTATCCACCACCCGGCCGCCGTCTACAGCGGCAATGCTGGCGCCATTGCCCAGATGACAGGAGATGATCTTCAGGCTGTCCAATGGACGGGACAAAAATTCCGCTGCCCGTCGGCAGACATACTGATGGGACGTGCCGTGGAACCCATAGCGCCGCACCTGATGGCGGCGGTAATATTCGTAGGGCAGGCCGTAGAGATATGCCTTGGGCGCGATAGTGTGGTGAAAGGCGGTATCAAAGACCGCCACCTGCGGCACGCCGGGCATGACCCGCGCGCAAGCCTGGATGCCTGCCAGATTGGCCGGATTGTGCAGCGGCGCCAAGGCGCTGTACGCGTCGATCTGCGCCATCACCGCATCATCAATGAGCACCGCTTGGCGAAACGCTTCCCCGCCGTGCACCACCCGGTGTCCCACCGCGTCGATATCCTCCAGGCAGCTGACCACGCCAGCTGCGCCGTCCAATAAAAAAGTGAGCACGATCTCCACTGCGCGGTTGTGGTTGCCCACGGGCTGCTCATTATTGAGTTTCTCCCGGCCTGCGGAAAAAGACAGCTGCGCCTTTTCCCCGCCAATGCGCTCGATCAGTCCTTTGGCCAGCACGTCATAATGCGCTGTATCGATCAGTTGAAACTTAAGCGACGAACTGCCGCTGTTGATGACTAATATTTTCATAATGATCTCCCCCAGTTTCGTACGTTCTTACAGGTAGTATGGACGAAATGCGGTAAATCATGTACCCTTCTTGCAGCGATCCGCCAAGCGTGCTACAATGAAGACTAAGCAATTTTTTGACCGTTCCTGACAGGCAAGGAGGAAGCCAGATGATGACTATCGATGAGATGCAGACCCTTTTAGAAGAGATCGCTGAGGAACTGCCAGATGCTTTTTTTGATGGATTGAACGGCGGCATCCTGCTTTTGGAGGACACTGTGCTGGCGCCGGAAGCGGTGGATGAGGATCTCTACACCATGGGTGAATACTGCGAAGACCCGCTCATGGGCAGCTATATCGTCCTCTATTACGGTTCCTTCGTCCAGATCTGCCAAGACATGACAGACGATGAGATCCGTTCAGAGATCCGCACCACACTCCTGCATGAATTCACCCATCACTTGGAATCCCGCTCCGGCGAATATGGCCTGGAGATCGCCGATGAACAAGACCTGGCCGATTATCTGGCCAGCAAGCGCCGTTAAAATTTTTTATAAAAAGACCCTCCTGAAGAAAATCTTCAGGAGGGTCTTCGTCTGTCATGGTGTGTGGCCTGCGCCAAGGTCATGGCTGTGCTCATCGGCTGCCAAGAGGCTCTGTACGATTTTTAACGCCTTGAACCGCTTGCGCAGAAGCGAATGTTTGCTGCGTGCCCTTTGCAAATTTGGGCTGCAATTTTTCACAATCAACGATGCTTTGCAAAACGACCTTCGCCGCCGTTATCTGCCAAAGCTCCGTGATCTCCCTTCCTGCGCATTTGGATGGCCTCCCTTATTTGTCTGCCGTCTCCCCTCAGGATAGCCGCCAGATCAAAGGCTGTCAACGAACTCTCACGCTAAATATCTGCCTGCGGTACAGATTTTGACCTAGTTAATCACACTGGCATTTGCTATAATGAGGTTAACCAAAGGAGGGGGTAGCCATGCATACCGATCAAATCACGTACCTCATTGAAGTCAGTAATACGGGCTCGATCAATTCAGCTGCTCAAAAATTATTTATTACCCCTAGTGCACTCAGCATGTCTTTGCAAAAACTAGAGAAAGAGCTTGGATTGGAGCTGCTCACCAGGACCCAAAAAGGCGTCGTCTTGACAGCTTCCGGCAGACGATTGGTGGAGATCTCCTTAACTTATTTTCAAGAGATCAACAAACTGATCAAAGCTGAGGATTCGGATTTCAATATTTCCGGTGCGCTGACGTTGTCTCTGATCTATGGGGTATTGGATCAAATGCTCTCCCCTTTTATCTGCACGTTTTACCAGACCTTTCCCCTGATCCAGTTGACTTATGTAGAAAGTTCTATTGGCGGGGTGTGCCTCAGCTTAGCAGAGGGGGCCAGCGATCTGGCCTTGATCGTCAACTGTGCAGAGATGAACGCACCGTTTTTCGCTAAGCACCAGCTGGAGTTCCATACCCTCTCGCCCTGTCACTTGGTGATATGCGCCAGCTCGACTCATCCCCTGGCCGCTTATCGTACCGTCACTTTGCATAATTTGACCAAATATCCGCTGATCGTTTTTAATCCGCCTGCCTGCACTGTAGAAAATAACCCACTTTATAAAATGCTGCGTTATTATGGTTTTTCTACCAATCAAATCATTTTAGAAAGCAATCAAACCTTGATCAGTGAAATGATCCACAATAATATCGGCGTCAGTTTGTCCCAGGTCGCTCCCCATTCCACACCCTACCCCTTTTCTGAACATATCATGCAGATCCCGTTAAAAGATGATATCTCCTTGTCCTTTGGTTATCTGCTCAAACAAGATACGACGCTTTCTTTAGCCGCTTCCTTATTCCTCAATGAATTTATCAGCTACATCTCCCACAAGACCATGCATACGCCTAATTTTTATATAAAATGAAACGCTGTGCGGCATAGGCTGCACAGCGTTTTTATGATTGGGGAGCATCAAAACAGGATCTGCTCACAAAACCGCATGAGCATAGCCGCTGTCTGGGCTCGTGTAGCCGTGCCCTGGGGAGCCAATGTGGTGGGGCTGGTGCCGCCGATGATGCCCACGGCGTTGGCCCAGCCCATAGCCTTTAGGGCATAGGGGGAGATGGCGTCATAGTCCGCATACTCTCGGACGGCCATGCCGCCCTGGGTGGTGTCATAGCCCTGTTTCTGCGCGTAGCGGTAGAGGATGACAGCGAACTGCTCGCGGATGATGGGGTCATTCGGGCCAAACTTGCCGTCGCCGTAACCGCCCACGACGCCCTCACTGGCCGCCCAACGGATGGCCTCGGTGTAGTAGCTGTCCAGGCTCACATCGTCAAAGTCCATGAGGTAGTCCACCACGGGGCCGCCCTCCATGCGCCACAGGATGGTGACGATCTGCCCTCGGGTGGTAGTGCCCTCCGCGCTGAACGTGGTGGGGCTGGTGCCCATCATCAGCCTGTGTTCATAGACATACCGAACCGCGTCATAATACCACGCGCTTTTCGGAACATCCGTAAACGGGTCGTTCCAGAGCTGCGGCTCCTCCTGGCTCACCTTGAAAACGGCCTCCACGGTGACGGCCCATCCCGGCATGGTAAACGTAAATTTCCCGCTGCCCTTGTCGGTCAGGTCGAGTTTATTCCCTTGGCTGTCAGTGACGGTCAGGGTGGACAGCTCATAGCCCCCGTCCGGAGTGACGGTGAGGGTCACGGTGCTGCCACGACTGGCAGCAGTGCTATTGATTTGAACCTTTCCGTGAGCGCTGTCCTCCTTCGTGATGAGGTAGGTCGTAGAGGTTCCTCCTCCACTGCCGCCGCCAGAGGACGGCCGGGTCACTGTGACGGTGCAAGTGGCCATTACACCGCTGCCGTCGTTGGCCGCAGCCGTGATTTTGGCCGTGCCAATAGCCAGCGCCGTCACCTTTCCGTTTGCGTCCACTGAGGCTACATCAGGGGCGAGAGAAGTCCACGTCACCGTTTTGTTTGCAGCATCTTCTGGGGTCACGGCGGTGGTGAGAGTCTCACTTCTGCCCACGGAAAGGGAAAGTTCTGTGTGGCTTAGCTGAATTCCCTCCACCAAGATGGAATCGACTGGTTCGATCTTTACGTACTGGTTTTTGTTGAACACGGCAGTGCTCAAAGAACTATTGGGAACCACCATCGCCTTGTCCTCACTTGCGCCGGCAGTGACCTTATAGCTTTTCTCAAACGTAAGCGCCGGCATGGAATGCATGGCGTATTTGATGCCCCGCGCCGTCACTGTGCTGTTTTCCACAATAATTGGCCCTTGGGTGTTGATCCCTGCCTGCGGCTGACCTTGAATATCTACCGTAGCATTGTTGATCGTGACAGAGGCATCTTCTGCGGAAATAGTGTTATTTGCAATTCCAATATAATTCACATCGGCCGTCACAGTTCCGCCATCGATCACGATCGGGCCTTGGGTGCTGCCAATGCCAACGAAACCGGATACGTCGACGGCGCTTTTGATGGTCAGCGTATAGATCGGCGCTTCGTCCCCCTGCCCCAGGGAGATGGCGGCATGGTTAGCCTTTATCCCCGTTGCGGTGGTCTTCTTGGTGCTGTTGATCGTAATTGGTCCCCAAAAAGCATTGATGGCGGTTTCTCCGGTTGCCTTTACTTCGGCATTGTCGAGTATTTCGATACCGCGGTTTGCGTCGATCGCCATTCCCTTCGGATTATTTGCTTTGACAACGGCATCGCCTTGAATTTTAACTTTTCCATAACAGCGAATAGATTCCGCAGTGACATCCGCGCTGCCCTCAATAACAATATCTTCCGTTGAATTGCTTTCGGTGAAAATAGTTCCTGCAGTAACCTTCGTGCTGTCACCCTTGATCGTGATACCGCCATAGCGTGTGCCGATCGGCGCGCCATGCATGTTCAGGGTACCAGCCTCGATGATGATATCGCTTTTTGACTCAGGGTCGGTGCTATCCGCATAGACTGTCGCGATGCCTTCGTAATTTGTATACACATCGTAGCTGCCTGTGCCGGTGATGGTGATACTCCCTCCCGAAAACGCCTGGATGCCGATGCTGACTTTATCGCTCTCGCTCCCGCTGACATTTTCTCCTTCCAGATCGACGGTGGTTCCCCCGGGGAGATAGACTGCGGAAGTAAGCTTGGCGTCCTTCAGCGTCAGCGTGCTGTCAGCATAGTACACATTGTAGCTTTCCGCCGATGCGCCCTCTTTTGTGATGCTGCCATCTTCAGTTACAAGATAATACTGGTCCTTGTCGATTTTTGTTTTCCCGATCTGTAGCTGCGTATAAGGGATTGATGGGTAATCGTACGCCAGTGCGCTCACAGGCAGCAGCCCCAGGCACAAAGTCAGGGATAGGAACAGTACGCCGATACGTTTGTAGATTTTTGTTTTCATAGCGTGACCTCCTTGTCAACCACATTCTTCTCGTTCTGTTGTAGTCTTTACGTTTCGCCAATCTATTCACTATAAATTGTACCCCCCCCCGCACTTTTTGCAAGTCATTTTCTGATTTTCGGTCATAAAAATAAGACGGAACAGTTCAAATTTTTTTGTTCCGTCTTGTTTATCATGCTTATTTTGGAAAAACCTTGTCATTTTCTGTCGATATCCGGTATGATGGCATTACCGTTTTGGCGAACTTATATTTTACAGAAACAGCCGGACTGCGTAAGTCCGGCTGTTAGAGTGTAGACATAAGGCTCAAAAGAACCACGGTCAGGGTGCCGACATCGCGACGCACTTCTGGAGCTATCCTTTAGGAAAAGATGCAGCGCCCCACAGAAAAGCGTGGG
>CABVBB010000102.1 GCA_902496505.1 uncultured Peptococcaceae bacterium | reverse complement strand
CCCCGGCACCTCCCGCTCCGGCGCCACATCGTCGGCTCGCTGATCATCGGCATTTCCCGGACAGCCGCCGCTGAATTCACCTTCTTCTTGGCCATCCCGGTCATGTTCGGCGCCAGTCTGCTCAAACTGGTCAAATTCGGCCTGAGCTTCACCGGCAGTGAATTGGTCATGCTCTTAGTCGGCATGGCAGTGGCCTTTGTCGTCTCCATGCTGGCCATCAAATTCCTCATGAGCTACATCAAGACCAACGACTTCAAAGTCTTTGGCTGGTACCGCATCATCTTAGGCGTCATCGTGCTGCTCTATTTCGGCGCACGCACGCTCTTGGCATAAGTAAGCACACGAAAAGGCTGGGCGCAGACGCCCAGCCTTTTTGTCTAGCAATAATACCCTTTAAGTTCAGCCTGCTGTAAGATATGTCCCTGCATAGCTCGCAGCAGTTCTTTTTTCTTCGCTGTGGGCGGCAGATTCAAAAAAGCGTCCAAGGCAAAGACGGTGAAGCGATACTGATGGCGCCTCTTTAGTGGCGGCTTCGGCCCGCGATAACGATGTCTGCCATAACCAATGCCCTGAAAAGCGCCGCCTAAAGCTGCGACCTGTGCGCCAGGCGGTATGCTGCCCGCAATCACTGCAGATGCAGAGATATTCCAGATCACCCAATGGTTAAAATCAGGGATCAGGTGGCTGAGATCATCCAAAGTGATGGCCAAAGATATGGCGTCTTGACATAATCCGCTCAATACCAATTCCGGTGAATGATCGGCTCCATAGCCTGTGCAATCGATTGGAATCAGTCCACCCTCAGCAAAATCCGACGATGATACGATCAGCTTGTCCATTATTCTTCCCTCTTTCACGATCGACGCGCCTCTAAAAGCAGAGGCAGGACTAGTTCCAGCTGGACCCCTTCCGCTCTATTGCTGTCTGCATCCATAGTGATGCGGATAGCCTGCGCGACGAAATCTGCTGCATCAGCGATAGCTTCTTTAAGCGGCCAGCCGTTTAGTAAACGTCCGGTCAGCACGCTGGTAAAAATGTCGCCGGTGCCGGGATAGCTCACTGGGAGATATTCGCAGGCCACCTGATAAAATTCGTCTTGCCCGCGGTCATAGGCCCAGACCTGTGTCTGATCGGCCTGCGCTGTGGGGACGCTGGTCACCAGCACGATGCGCGGCCCGCTCTCAGCCAAATCGCGCATCCAGCCTTTGATCTCCGTTTCGCTGGCCTGCAAGCGGTAAGGCTCGCCTGCTAAGAGCAGCAGCTCGGTAAAATTGGGCGTGATCACATCCGCGCGCGCCACCAGGCTGCGCATCTGGCGCACCATCGCTTCATCCATCGTATCATAAAGCGCCCCGTCATCACCCAGCACCGGATCGACCACTACCATCGTATCTGGCCGGCGAAAAGCAGCGATAAAATCACTGACCAGCGCGATTTGCGCCGCAGAACCCAAAAATCCACTGTAGATACACTGGAAATCTAATTGCAACCTTTCCCAATGTTTGATAAACTGAGGTAAAGTGTTTGTGAGATCCACAAAGCTGTACCCCTCATAACCATCCGTTTGGCTGGAAAGGATCGCTGTCGGCATAGCGCAGACCTGTATGCCCATGACCGATAAGATCGGCATCACTGCTGACAGTGAAGAATGTCCCAGCCCGGATAAGTCATGGATGGCCGCTGCTTTTTTTAAGACTGTCATCGTGACATCACTCCCGTTCATGCTTTCGCTCATTATAGCACATCCGGGCAGAAATTGACTACGCATACGCGTTACTCAGGAGGATTTTATGAAAAAAACAACTATCACCACGTTCTTCTTATTGGCCGCTCTCGCTGTGAGCGGCTGCCAAAATAATCAACCCGCTCCGCAGCCCCAGGAGGAAGATCCGGCGCCGCCAGTGGTCTCTACTATTCAGCCGCCGCAGTATTATTTTATCCGCAATGATTTTGTAGGGAGCTTTGACGCCGAGGGCTGGCACAGCATCAGCGACGTCCAAGAAGTCCTGAGAGCTTCTGGAGAAGAGGAGCAGCCCATTACGCCGCGCAAAGTCTTCACTGCCGGTGAAGTGACCAATGTAGAGGCTTATCAGCTTTATTCGCTGGACAAATTTTTAGGCAGTACCAGCGAGATCATCTGGCCGACCGAGGCAGGCGGCCTCGGCAGTTTCGGCTTTGACAGCGACACTGAGCTGACCGACGACATGGCCGCTGCTTTACAAGAATTGGCGCAGCCTGTGACAGACGAAGCGACCAAAAATCCTCAGCCTGGCTGGGGCCGCATCGCTCTGCCGGCAAATTTTGCAGACAGCCCGCTGGCAGATCTCACCATCCCCTACTACAATGCCAATGGTTATTTTTCTTTGAATGAAGCCATCAATTTCTCTGATTATCCCGTTCGCTTAGCTACCTCTGCCCAGCACAATCCGCTGCCGCAGAAAGTGCAGGTGCTCTACCAGCTTTCCGATGAGCTGGAAGCGCATTTCAGCCAGGAGCTGGCCGCTATGGGCATCCCCGACGCGCCTGTCAATCTCACTGACTACTATGCTGCTGATTTTGACCATGACGGGCTGGAGGAATCCCTGCTCATCGTCCAAACCGCGACCAATGAAAACGGCAGCCTCCTCGTTACTGAAAAGGAACAACTTGGCCGCTCCGGCGCTTATTGTCTGGTCGCCTACATCGATGATCAGGAAGCAGCTCCTGAGCAAGTCCCGCAGACGCTCTACAGCTGGAGCAATCCCTATACCGCTGACGCACTGTCTGAGCTGATGCCCAAAAATGAGCTGGTATCCGTCGATTATTACCGCCACCTTACTTTCCTTGGCGCTTACGACTTAAACGGCGACAGCACGCTGGAATTTTGTCTCTCTGACAGTCAGTGGGAAGGCGGTGCCCTCCGCGTCTATTCCCTGGATGAAAACGACCAATACCGCACCGTATTAGTAAGCCCTTATGGCAGCTGAGACTCTGCAAAGCACCGAGTGATCGGTGCTTTTTTCATGCCATCTGCCCGCTTTCGCGGCTGGCACATTTTCATAGCTCGCCTGCGGAAACTATGCTATACTATCTATAATAAACTTTTGGACAGCGAGGGATATGTATGCGCATCGAGCATTTGGAATATCTGATCTGCCTGGCTCGAACCCACTCCATTACCAAGGCCAGCGAAGAACTTTTCACCACCCACCAGAACGTCAGCAAGATGATCCGTCAGTTGGAACAGGAATTGGGCGTGACCCTCTTCACCCGCAGCCAAAAGGGCGTCTATCTCACTGCGGAAGGAGAGATCATTTTAGAGTTTGCCCAAAATACCGTAGATCAGCTGAAAAAGGCCAAGCAGCGCTTAAACTATCTCCAGGCGCAGCAAACGATCGCCGGCGATCTCTACATTTACAGCGGCATGACTGCAGCTTCTGCCGCCTTTTCTGAAGTGCTCCAGCTGTTTGCCGCCAGCTATCCTAATGTTGGGCTCCATCTTTGCGAAGCCGAACCTATCGATGCCCTCAAGCAGGCTACTCTGCACGAACAGTCTCTGGCTTTGGCGCCTATCATGGATGATCCTGACTTCCGCTTCGTTTACGAACCCTACTTAGAGCAGCTGCAGTCCTACCCGCTCAATAGCGACCGTTTCTGCTGCATCGCCAGCCGCGAAAGTCCCCTGGCCCGAAACAAAACCGTCTCACTCAGTCAATTCGTCCAATATCCCCTGGCGCTGACGCAGGTGGATCATTTTCTCAAGCATATTTTGGCGCTGTACGGTTCTTTTACGGTCGGCTTTTCGTCCAATAATACCTCGCTTTATCTGCAGGCGCTGTCCAGCGGCCGTTATGTCGGCCTCACAACAGAAGCCATCCACCAGCGGCATGATGCACGCAATCCCGCTTATCAGCATATCACCATTCTCCCCTTTACCGAAAACTTAGGCTTTCACAACTGTCTCTTGGCCCGCAAGCGATCCGCCGTTTATCCACCGCGCCAAGCTTTTGTCGAACATATCCGCCAGCATCTGCCGCTCCTGCAAAGTTAAAAACCAAAACGACCGCTGTCAGGCGAGACAGCGGTCGTTTGCTTTATGCTTAGTTTTTAATAAATGACATTGGCCCAGACTAAGCCCGCAGCCACTGTCAAAACAAAGGCGATGACTACCGTCAGGCCGCAGTACTTATAAAGATCACTGGTCTTGCACCACTGGGTATTGGCAAACATCATGGCGGCCAAAGGAGACGCAGCTGGAGTGACCAAGGCCAGATTGGCACAGACCACCAAGACCGCGATGACCGGCATGACGTCCAGCCCCATGCCGCCGCCAATGGTGAAGATCAGCGTGGCAAAGACTGCACCGACGACCATGTTGTTGGCAATATTCGTAAGCACAGTGGCGATGATCAGCGCTAAAATGATGAACACGATCGGTGAACGGCCGCCCAAGATAGGCTGCATGGTTTCCACCATAAAGGCTTTTACCCCTGTACTATCTGAGGTGAAAATGCTGGCAAAGGGGATCACGAAGCACATGATCATAAACATGTCCCAGTTGATCTGTCCAGCCATCTTGTGGAAATCCAGCATCGGCTGACCATCAAAATGAACCCAATACATCAAGATCAAGAGAATAAATAGGCAGCCAGCGATGCCGATTTGGTTGATGACCCAAGTCAATGTCCAGGTATCTGGCAAAATACTGGGCGCAATCATCAAAAAGATAAACGCTGCCAAAAAGCCAATGGCCGTCTTTTGCCGCAGATCCAGCTTCAGCGCCTCAGGATCGGCGAAATCCACACTGATCTGATGCAGTTCCTTGAGATCAGGCCGGAAGACAAAGCGGCAGATGAGTACATAAAAGATCATGATCAAAAAGGTGATCGGCAGCGAAAAACATATATACTTGAAGAAATCCATAGGCACGCCGGTCATTTGATTGTATGCCTTGAGCACCACCAGCGGCACCGGTTTGTACGGCATCACCGCACCACCCACGCTGCTGGCCAAAATCACGCCGATGATCATCAGCGTCGGATAAGCGTCCCGCTTGGCAAAGCCAAACTTGTCCGCTACGATGTAGAGGATGCCCCAAAAGACGATGATCGCGGCAAACATATTGACAAAGGCAGCCGCTACATACGCGCCGACGAGGAAGAAAGCTGAGAACAGCCACGGCCGCCCATTGAGTACCTTGAAGCTGATAAAGCGATTGGCAATATAATCGATAAGTCCCACCTCGTCGATCACGGCAGTGAAAATAAAAATGAATAGGATAAAGACCAGCGTCTCATTGCCAAAACTTAGAAGGAAAAATTCCTTCATCGTCATCAGCCCAGTCAGCGTCAAGGCGACCATACCCAAAAGACTGGGCCAAAGCAAGCCGCAGGTCGACCAGCCCCAAAGCATGGCTAAAAAGATGCCTACTAATTTCATCCCCATGGGGGTGATGCTGCCAATAGGCTGCATGACGCTGAACCCGATGATCAATAAAAACATGATGCCAATGTGCAGCCACAATAAACTGCGTTCTTGCCTTGCCTCTGCTTTTGCAACAACAGCCATTTTTTCCATCTCCTTTATTTTTGCGCACAACAAAACCGCGGCAGAGAGATAGGCTCTCTGAAAGAATCCTGCTGCCGCGGTTTGTCTGCTGCTTTATTTTATGATGATGCGTGCTCGTTTTTTTAGTCTGCTAAGATCTGGTGGATCACAGCGCCTTCACACTGCGCTGGCATCCTGACGCCCAGCATATGAGCAACGGTCGGTGTCATATCTGCCTGGCGGATGATGCGCGGGCACTTATAGCCTTTCTTGAGTCCTTGACCAGCTGCAATAAAGATCGGGGTGACAGTGGTATCCTGGTAACCCTGGACTTCTGGCAGTGCATCGCCGTGTAAGCGGTTGACGCCTTCCTCCAGCCAATAGAGGACATCGCCGCACTCTGGACCGCCGGTACCTAAGTTGACGGCATCTTTGTTGCGCATAGCTACAGCGATCACACGCTTGCCATTCAAACGATAGCTGTAGAGACCGTCAATGATCTCGCGCTCTAATTCATATTTGTCTGCTGGGTCAACGATACCTGTGGGATATTTGCCCTTGAGGTTGATATAGATCTGACCGCCGCGGGTCGCCACTGCCCGAGTCTTTTCCCAATCGATCTCCTTGATGTCGTTGCCATTCTCGTCTTTTTTGAGGATGGTGAAGCCCAACTCCTGCATGACCTTGACATTGCAGCCAAAAGCATCGCCGATCAGGGGTTTCTCCTCTTCCTCCGGCGTCAAGAGGCCGTGGTCAGAGAAGATCATGATGGTCCAGCCTTCATCCAAGTAATGCAGGAACTGTCCCAAATAACGGTCCGTCTGCAAATACGCTTCTTCAATGGCCTTTTGGTAGCCTTCCTCTTCCATCTTGTTCATCTTTGGCCGATTCTTGCCATAGTACCAGAACATATGACCCATAGCGTCCACATTGTGGATATGAGAGAAGACCACTTGGTAGCCGTTTTCATCAATGAGGAAATTGAGGGCTTTGGCCTGCCACTGGCAGAGGACTTCCCAAGTCGGGATCATGATGCGGTTGACGATCTCCAGATTTTTGCCGCCGAAAGTCGGGTTTGGCGGGATATAGCCCACATTTTCCACGACCTGTTTGTAGATCGATCTGGGATGGAACAGCGTGTCGTGAGCGATGTCAAAAGCCTTGCTCATCCAGAGACGGACCATACTGCCATCTTCGGCCAGATCCATGAGCAGCATATTGCGGTTGCCCAAAACCGTCTGCTCCTTGTGCAAAAATTCATCCACGACGCCGACGGTGTAATCGTCTTTTTTCAGCACGACCACTGGTTCTGCATCTTTTTTGCTGTGGTAATAAGCCACGCGGTCGTAAACGCCTGCTTCATTTTTGAGGATCAAGCACGGACGGCGGATCAAGCCGTCAGAAGTGACGCAGTAGAATTCTTTAGCGTCAGCCGGTGCATCAGCCCAGCCAGCGGCATCTTTGATCGGGGAGTTGCACAGATCGACTGCTACATCCTCGATACCATCTTCACCATCAGAATGTTTGAAGATGATGTTGCGCATACTCATGGCGTCGCCGCCTAAAATGCTGTTGGCATCAAAGACATCCTCAGCCTCAGGAATATCTTCAATGACGCAGCCTGCGCCGGTATTATTGGTGGCTGCTGGTTTGTAGAGTACTTCTTTGATATCGGCCTTCGCCAGGACGATCTTTTCACCCTCGATCTTGGCTA
>CABVBB010000101.1 GCA_902496505.1 uncultured Peptococcaceae bacterium | reverse complement strand
AATTGACATAGTCTACATTGACATTGCCTAAAAGGCTGATCTCATTCTCATCATCGCCCATGACCAGGAAAGTCTGCTCTGGTCCGCCTAAAACGGCTTGCAGGACATCAGCGCCGCTCATGCCGCCGTCGTCTTCTTTGGCAACGGATTCTTCCAAACCAGTGATGATGCAGCCAGCCATGCCGCGTTCTTCGGTAGAATTGTAGGCGCGGAAAGCGACTTCTGGAATAGTTTCATCAGCGATGCCAAGTTTTTCCCAGTCGATATTAGCAACACCCATATTCACGCCGCCAGGCTGCGTGCCGTCCACGACGTGCAGGTTGGGGCTGTCAGAGGTTGGCGGCCAGGAGGAGCCGGGCCAATGCCAGACCAGCGTCTTCTTGCCGGCTTCAGCAAAGACGTTCCACAGCATTTCAGCTGTGGTCAAGCGGGAGTCAAAGTTATAAACGGTGGTATCCAGCCGTTCAGGATGCTGACGAAAGAAGGCGGTCACCCCATGGGTATTGGGATAAGCACCGCAGGCCAAGGTGGTCCACATAGGCGGTGTAACAGTCGGCATCGCGCCTAAAAGCACCAGATCTTCACGAGCAGAGCCGCGTTTGACAAAGGTCGCCAGATTGGGCATTTTACCTTGATCCATGAATTTTTTGGCCAGACGCGGATCAAAACCATCCACACCTAAGACTGCAATTTTGTTGGTCAAGCTTGTTCTAACCATACCAGATCACTCCTTTAAGAAATATGAGTACCAGTTACTATCTTGATTGTATGTAGAAAAAATGATTATGCATAGAATTTATAATTTGCTTATAGCTAGCGATGCACCTAAAAGTTGCTAGAGCGATCAGCCGGCAACGCCGCAACTAAAAAGCGCTAGGCCCTTTGAACAGTTGTCAAAGGGCCTAGCGCTTTTTTATAAAAATAAGGATATTACACTTCGAAATCGATGCAGGCGCGGTCGCCGGCGACGGTGCTGAGGTATTGGCCGACGGCTTGGTGGCGGGGATCGTTTTGGTAGAGAGCGAGGGCTTCGGCAGAAACGAAGGTGCTCTCGAGAAGGATGTCCCGATTGCTGGTGGGCAGGGGATCAATGATGACGGCGAGCGAGAGGACGCCGTCGATCTGGGTTTGGAGCGCTTCCATGTCGTGCTTGAGTTTGAGAGCGGCGCTTTGGCGCTCGCTGGCGGAAAGGGTGTCGTAGAAGCGCCAGGTGACGATATGCTTGATCACTAGAGTATCTCCTTTTGCAATTAGAATGGGTTGATGAAGTATTATTGGCTGCGTTTGGCGGCCATGATGAAATTGTAGACGTCCCGCTTGCTGAGTCCGGCTTCGCTGGCGGCCTGCTTGATGGCGTCTTTGCTGGAGAGGCCATCTTCCTCTAGGGCTTGACTACGCTTGGCGGCCCAGTCGAGGTCGTGGGTCTCGGGAGCTTGCGGCTCAGCGCCGGAGACGATGAGGACAAATTCGCCTTTGATGCCCTGAGCTTCGAAATGGGCGATGACTTCAGCGATGGTGCCGCGGCAGACTTCTTCAAATTTTTTGGTGAGCTCGCGGGCGGCGGCCATTTGCCGGTCATCGCCGAAGACGCTCTGCATGGCGGCCAAGGTGGCCAGCAAACGGTGGGGCGCTTCGTAGAAGATCATGGTGCGCTCCTCAGCGGCCAGGGCTTGCAGGCGGGCCAGCCGGTCGTTTTTCTGGCGGGACAAAAACCCTTCGAAGACGAAATGATCGGTAGGGAGCCCTGAGAGCACCAGGCCGGTGACGGCTGCGCAGGCGCCGGGGAGCACGGTGTAGGGGATGCCATTTTCCAGGCACTGCCGAGCCAGGTCGTAGCCGGGATCAGAAATGCCGGGCATGCCGGCGTCAGAGACCAAGGCGACGTTTTGGCCGTCTAAGAGGGCGCGGATGATCTGGTCGCCTTTGTATGTTTTATTGTGTTCGTAGTAGCTGGTCACGGGCTTGGTGATGCCGAAATGGTTCAAGAGATGCAGCGTCTTGCGGGTGTCTTCGCAGGCGATAAGATCCACTGCTTCCAGCGTGTGCAGTACGCGCAGGGTGATGTCTTCCAGATTGCCGATGGGGGTGGCGCAGAGATAAAGGGTTCCAGCGTCGGTCATAGTTCAGTTACCTCCGAAATAGTCAGCGACTTCTGGCGTGTAGTGTCCAGAAGCGTCGTAAATGATGAGCGGGGCTTGGATATGGAGCTCGCCTCCAGTGCCTTTGACGGCCTCCAAAAGCACGAGATTGGCTTCGCTTTGCGCATGAGGATAGACGAGCCGCAATCGGCGGGGCGTCAATTTGTGCGCGGTGCAGCCGGCGAATAATTCAGAGAGACGGCTGGGACGATGGACGATAGCCAAGCGCGGCCGCCTGCGTAGCAAGCGGGCCGCGGCGGTGAGCACATCGTCTAGTGTGCAGGCGAGCTCATGACGAGCCAGGGCCACCTGCGGAAGGGGGCTCAGCCTGCCGCTTTCCAGGGGAAAATAGGGGGGATTGGTGACCACCAGATCGTATCGATCCCGCCAGGCGGCGGGCAGCTCGCGCAGGTCAGCCTCGTGGATCTGGATGTGGGTGAGACCGTTGAGCTGGAGACTGCGGGCGGCCATATCGGCCAGCTCAGCTTGCAGCTCTACGCCGTCGATGACGAGATTTTCTGCCCGGCTGGATAAAAGGAGCGGGATGACGCCGCAGCCTGAGCCCAGATCGCAGATACGCCAATGATTTTTGAGCGGGGCAAAATGGGCCAAGAGCACAGCGTCCAGAGAAAAATGAAAGCCCTGCTTTTTTTGCAGGACTTTCCAGTGGCTGAGCCCGAGATCGGTCAGCGATTCATCATCATGGCACCATTCAGAGGGTGTCGTCATCGTTGAGCACCCCCAGACAATAGAGGCAGTCTTCGTTATTGCTGCGCTTCTGGCCGAATGCTGGATGACAGACATGGTAGCCTTCAGCGTAGAGCTTGAAGAGGGCCTCGCGGCCTTCGCTGGCTGTCTTGTGCGCGTCAGCGGTCATCTGGTCGGCGGCTTGGGACGCCGCTTCATCGCAATAAGGCGAAAATTTTTGGATCAGCGCGGCATTTTCCGCTTCCAGACGGTGCACCTTTTCTTTCATATTTTCCAGCTCAGACAGCGCCGTTTGCAAAGTGCTCTCCAGCTGGCTCAATTCTTCGCTCAAAGAAGGCATATCCGTTCACCTCGTTTTCATCGTATCGATGGGTTCTTTTCTTAGTTATCTTCCAGCTTGCTCAGATCGAATCCTTCATCTACTGTGTCGATCTGGGAAAGAACGTCGATGTTTTTGACCTTATGACAGTTGAGTTCTTTACGGTTTTGTACATACACGTCATTTTCGTATTTCAAACAGCAGAGCAGCCGGCCGCAGATACCGGAAATTTTGGTGGGGTTGAGGGAGAGGTTCTGCTCTTTGGCCATTTTGATCGACACGGGCGCAAAATCACCCAGGAAGCTGTGGCAGCAGAGCTCTCGTCCGCAGAAGCCGATGCCGCCGAGCATCTTGGCTTCATCACGCACACCGATCTGTCTGAGCTCGATGCGGGTGCGAAAGACGGTGGCCAAGTCTTTGACCAATTCGCGGAAGTCCACGCGGCCGTCAGCGGTGAAGAAGAAAATGATCTTGCTGTTGTCGAAGGTGTATTCCACCTCGACCAGCTTCATGGGCAGCTTGTGCTTAGCGATCTTTTCCTGACAGATCTTGAAGGCGTGTTTTTCCTTGGAAGCATTGTCGTGAACTTTTTTGTCATCTTCCGCAGTGGCGATGCGCAGCACTTTTTTGAGCGGCTGCACCACGTCGCGGTCCTCTACCTCGCGGGGCGGGATGACCACTAGGCCGTATTCTACGCCGCGGGCGGTCTCGACGATGACGTGTTCGTTGATATTGATATCACATTCGCCGGGATCGAAATAATAGATCTTGCCGGCGGCTTTAAAGCGTACTCCGATTACAACAGGCATATGAAACTCCTTTCCTTAGGGGGAGCGGCAGAGACCCAAAGGCTCTGCGCAAACGCCCGCTGCTTTTTGAGAGACAGGCGCTGGCCATAACAGCCCTCCGGCGTGCTTGCTGCACGCCTGATATTATTTCACTGAACCGTCAGTAAGCGCCTGACGGCTCTTTAATAAACAGACTTCTAGGATCAGCCGCGGGGAGACGTTGCGCTCCAGCTGAGCCAATCCTTCCTGGGCATAATGACAGGCTGCGGTGAGACTGGCTGTCTCGTAATGCTTCTGAAAGGCGGCCAGCTGATCCTGATTGACCAGCTGACGGCTCTCGCCAGTGGTCTGATAGATCATCATGTCGCGGAACCACAGCTGCATGAGCTCCAGGAGGAAACGCACCATTTTGCGGTCCTTATCCCATTTTTCGCACCAGAGCAGCAATTCACCGGGCGCTTGCTGGGTGAGGCTCCCTAGGAGCCCATAGAGCTCGCTGCGGGCAGCACTCAGCGCGTCGTCTGCCAAGAGCTCTTCGGCGCGGCTGGCTGAGCCCTGCGCCAGGGCAGCGGCCAGACCGACACGGCTGGAAAGCTCGGGATGCTGCTGCGTGAGGATCGCTTCTAGTATGGGCCGGCTGAGCGGCTTGAAGGCGATCTGCTGACAGCGGGAGAGGATCGTTACAGGCAGCTGCTGCGGCTGCGCGGTGATCAGAATGAAAATGGTGTCGCTCACAGGTTCTTCCAAGGTCTTGAGCAGACTATTGGCGGCCTCCATGGTCATCAGATGAGCCTCATCGAGGATGATGATTTTGTAAGCGCCTTCGTAGGCGCGCAGGGCAGCCTTGCTGTTGAGCAGACGGATCTGCTCGATCTTGATAGAGCTGCCCGAGGGCTCTACCACCAAGACATCAGGATGCTCCAGATTGTCGATTTTGATGCAGGAGGGACATTTGCCGCAGCTTTCGATCTGCTCAGTATCCTGATCGATGCAGTTGATGTACTGAGCCAAGGCGAAGGCGGTCATTTTTTTGCCCACGCCTGACGGGCCGCTGAAAATGTAGCCGTGCGCCAAATGGTCATGCCGAATGGCCTGCTTCAAGATCTCCAGCGCCTGCGATTGTCCTTGTATTGCGGAAAAACCCATTGTTCGATCACCACATTTTTGTTTAAGGTCGGGTCCATCGGAAAAATAAAAGCCTTCCGACAAACCACAATCAAATTCTATCTTATATAAGCGCACAAATCAAGGGCCTTTGCTCGGAGAGCCAACAATTGGTCTATTTGGCGAGATAAGGGGTGACGGCGGCGAGCACATCTGCGGCTATGGCGTCGATGGTGCGGACTCGGCCGTCATCCTCTGCGCAGGCAATGATGTGCCAGCCGTAAGCTTGGGCGACGGAGAGCGCGTTTTCGTAGGAGGCTAAAAGGTAAGCGTCATCTGCTTCGTGGATATCCTGCACGAGATCTTGCTTGAGGGTGCCGCGGGCTGCCCTAAGTGTGTGTGAGCAGGCAGGCGGCATATCCAAAAAGAGCACGCAGTCTGGCTCGGGCAGGCCGAACAAGCCATATTCAAAATCCAACAGCCATTCAAAATATGCTGCCTTGGCCGCGGGATCAGCGATCTTGCTCCCTTGGTGGATCATATTGGACGTGGTGTAGCGGTCGGCCAAGAGGATGCCGCCTGACTGGTAAAACGCTTCCCATTGCGTGCGGAAAGTGGCAAAGCGATCCACAGCATAAAAGGTGGAGGCGACGAAGGGATTGACATCATCCGCCTGCGCGCCGAAATCGCCGTTTAAATACATTTTGATCAAGCTGGAGGAGGGACTGGCGTAATTGGGAAATTCCACCTGGCCTGCCGAATGGCCGGCACGGATCAGCGCATCATAGAGACGGGCGGTCTGAGTGGCCTTGCCGCTGCCATCCACGCCTTCGATAACGAATAATTTGCCTTGCATGCTGCGATCACTCCTTGGAAATAATAGTTACCCACGGGTCAGCCGTTTCATCTGCCAGCCACTGCTGGACGAGCGGCGGCGTGATGATCTCGCCGGGCACGCAGATGGGGATGCCGGGGGGGTATTTGATGATGAAGCTGCCCGCGATCTCACCGCTGGCCTCAGACCAGCGAATTTGCCGTTTGGGCCGGTAAAATGCGTCTGTTAATGTCAGAGCCTGCTTGGGGATCTCGCGGCAGTAGAAAGCCATTTGCGCGTCTTTAGGCGGCAGTGTCTCAGACGATCGATCGATAGCCGCCAGCGCCTGCCAAAGTCTTTCCAGTTCCGCCGCCTCCGCTGCCAGCGGCAGAATGAGCAGACAGCCGCCAGCGTCGCTCATCTCCACATAAATGGCGTATTCCTGCTGTAAGCGCTGTGCTAGTTCCGGGCCGCTCAAGCGGTCAGAGAGCAGATACAGCTTGAAAGGATCCTGATGCCAAGCGGGCTCCCATGATCGGCGGATGGTCGTGAGCGTGGCCAGACGGTCAAAAAATTGCTCATACGTCTGGAGCGCGCTGCTTAGGACGCGCGTACCGTGCTCGCCCATCCAGATGCTGCCCGCTTCCAGCGAAGCCATTGTCAGATACGATGGTGAGGTCGTTTGTAAGAGACTGAGCAGCGGCTCCAGTGGTTCGCCCTGATACGATTTGCCTACCAAAAGCGCGCTGCCCTGTGTCAGCACCGGCAGTGTCTTGTGCCAGCTCTGCACCACCAGATCAGCGCCCAGATCCAAAAGCGACGGCGGCAGATCGGGATGAAAATGCAGATGCGACCCGTGGGCTTCGTCTACGATGACGGTGAGCCCGTGCGCCTTAGCCAGCGCTAAGACGTCGGCATTGCGCCAAGTGAGTCCCTGGTAAGTGGGGTGCACCATGATCAGATGGCGGCACTGCGGATAGCGCGCCATGTAGTCGGCCAGCGTCTCCGGCGCGACCCCTAAAGGCAGCCCCGTGGCCTCATCGATGGTGATGGGCAGATAGATGGGCTCAGCCTGCGCCAGGATCAGACTGTGGTAAATGCTGCGGTGAGCATGGCGCGGCACGAAGACTTGTTTATGGCGGCAGGCTGCCTGCAATCCGCCGGAGGTGCCGTTGACTAAATAAAACGCCTGACGGCACTGCCAGATTGCCGCCGCCTGCTGCTGGCTCTGGGCGATGCAGCCCGATGAAAAATGCAGATTGTCCAGCCCATCCAGCTCAGTGAGATCATAGCGGGCAAAATCAGTTCCCCAAATTTCCGCTAGGGCCGACGGCAGCAGAGCGCCGTTTTTATGGCCCGGTGTATGGAACGA
>CABVBB010000100.1 GCA_902496505.1 uncultured Peptococcaceae bacterium | reverse complement strand
ATGATCACATCTTGAACACTGCCGCCTTTAATTTTACCAAACAAGCCGCAGTAATCCTCTGCACCATTCATTGTTAATCCACTGATTGTATGCCCTTGCCCATCGAAATGGCCGCTGAATGCTTGTTTTCCATTGCCAATAGGCGTCCACCTGCCGCTCAAGGTCAGATCCTGCTCCAACCGAAAATATTGCCCCGTACCAGTTTGTCCCTCCTCGTTCACCCAGCTGGCCAAAGCGGCTAATTGCTCTGCACTTTCGATCCTGTAGGGATCCTCTAGGGTTCCTGTACCACCTGCGGTGAAATCTCCAGCTGTTTGCCCTGCTGCTGCCGCTGGCAGACCCCATAGCAGTAAAGCGGCTGCTAACAAAATACCTGCGTTCCTTCGCCAACACCCTTTTCCCATCACGTTCTCTCCTTTATTCCTTTTTTCTCAGCATAATTTCCTTTTATATGATTTTATAATACTATTTTCGACACAAAACGTCAACTTATTTAGCTAGACTACTGACATATATTCAAAGCACGCCAAAAAGCCGCTCAGTGAATGTTTTTATCAAAGCAAACATTCGCTGAGCGGCTTTTATTGATCAACGCATAAAAAAAGACCCGCTAAAACAGCAGGTCTTGGAGTACGCCCGATAGGAATTGAACCTACGCAGCTGGCTCCGGAGGCCAGTGCTCTATCCACTGAGCTACGGGCGCTCAAAGTAATTAATAGTATACTCGATTCTATCGGGTTTGTAAAGTCTTTCCTCCGAAATCTTTACATGTTTTTGCTGAGCTGGGGTTGAGCTTTGCTCTGACAATTGAGCAGCAGCACACTGCAAAAGATCAACACGATCCCGCTGAGTTTACCCAGCGTCACGGCTTCATTGAGCCAGCCGAAGCTAATGAGGCAGGCCACTGCGGGCTCCACTGTAGCTAAGATAGCCGCCTTGCCATTTTCCACACCCGCTAAACCTTTGGTGTAGAGCAAAAACGGAAATACACAGCAGAGGATACCGAGGCCCGCCGCTGGCAGCAAAGTTTCCGGCTGCCAAAGCATTGGCCCCATCTGCAAAAGTCCGCTCAGAGGCACTGTGCCTAAAGCAGCAAAGATAAACGTATAAAGCGAGATGGTCATACTGTCGTAGCCTTTATTCAGCGCAAAGCGGCCAAAGATGCTGTACAGTGCATAACCGATGCCCGCTCCAACGCCGATCACCACACCGGATAGAGTGATATTGCCTCCGCCATTCAGCCAATCCGTGACAAAAATACAGCCCAAAAAAGTCAGTATCAGAGCAATGATCTTGCGCTGAGATAATTTTTCACCGAAAAGCACCAGTGAAAAAAGCATCACAAATATTGGCGACGTATACAATAGGATCGCCGCCACAGCTAAACTCATCTTGTCGATAGCCGTAAAATAGCACCAATTAAAAAAAGCCAAGCTGATCATACCTGTCCCAATAAAGCACCAGATATCTTTCAAGCGAATTTTGAACAGCCTGCGGTCGACCAAGAGCACCACTATCCCCAAAGTGATCGCTGCTGTAAGCACGCGGATCGCCACCACCTGCATTGAAGTAAAGCCCAATGCAGAAAGCTGTTTGAAAAAGACGCCGATGCCGCCCCACAGCGCGGCTGCCAGCATGATCAAAAGACTTGATCGTTTTTCCATTGTCATCCCCACTTTCTGTCTGCCCATTTGAAGTGACCCCATTATACACCTAACCAACCAGGCTGAAAATACTTCTTCTCTTTATCCTATAAAAAATACGTTTTTCTCGCGAACATTAGTTTGCAATATTTAACCAAATCGAGTATAATAAATAATACGAACGCAAAGTTTCAATACGCAGACCAATCCAAAGGAGAGCATGACCCATGACTAAAAGTCAAGCGCTGACCAAGCGCCAAATCGCTATACTCGATTTTATCATCCAACAGATCCGCATCAAAGGATATCCACCATCTGTACGCGAGATCGGTGAAGCGGTCGGACTGCAGTCCAGTTCCACTGTACATAGTCATCTCACCCAGCTGGAACAAAAAGGCTATATCAAACGCGACCCTACTAAACCCAGAGCGATCATGATCCTCAAGGACAGCAGCGGGGATGAAGATTTTTATACCACCCCGTCAGCCGAAAATGACACCTTTGAAGAAATGGTCAGCCTGCCGTTAGTTGGTCAAGTGGCTGCCGGTCAACCCATCTTAGCCGAAGAAAATGTAGAGGATACTATTCCTTTCCCGATGCGCATCATTCGCCACAATGATTCCTTCTTGTTAAAAGTCAAAGGCGACAGTATGATCAATGTCGGCATTTTTGACGGCGATTTGATCATCGTAGCCCCTGCTCAGGTCGCTGCTAACGGCGAGATCGTTGTCGCCCTGATCGATGATGAAGCGACTGTCAAAACGTTCTACAAGGAAAAAGGCCGCATTCGTCTGCAGCCGGAAAATGACAGCATGGAGCCCATCTACGCTACAGACGTGCAGATCTTAGGTAAAGTCATCGGTTTATTCCGCACCTTTTAAATCGACCATACCTATTTATTGAGCGCATAGAGACACTATGCTGGATCGAATATATTCCTATTCAGCAAAAACACCTGATTAATAGTTTGGAGTTCAAGGACTGCTGGCTATTTTGTCAGGTGTTTTTTTTGCTGCTTTGTTTGTCCTGCCGCCAACTTATCGAAGCTCTATGCTCTCAGGCACCAATAAGGCCTTATATTCCAGCTTGCCCGGCTGCTGATAATACTGCGCTGTCAGAGCAAATACTTCCTCCACATTATTGTGCCCTTCTGCAAATCGTCTAACGGAAAACGCCTGATTAAAGGCTTGGATATCATATTTATGTGGTATACCTGTTTCGATTCGTGAGCACATGATGTCCGCCTTTTGTTCTCCCTGCACTTCTGAAATTGCTCCCCACGGACAATAGGTATGATCTTTACATTTGTCCAAGGTATCCTCCAACACGATCTGCTTCGTTTTCAGATAGAGTGTGCCTGTGATCCTCAATTCGTCCTGGTCACCTATTTGTGCTTGAGCTGCTTGCTTATCCTGTCCCCAAATATCTGCCACTGCTAAAGCCCTATGGCTGATATCCTTTTCTCCTGCGGTGGTTTGCTCTTTGAACCGATAGACGATATTTTTGGGCAAGAGTTCGCTCCAATGCTCTGCATCCACTTCTGCCAATAGATCGTGTTCAATAGGCGTTAAAACAAAGGTGATATAAAAATAGCGGAAATCCTGTCCGCTCTCAGATCCCCAATACACACCATTGTCCAAATAATAATTTTCTGTACATTCCTTTCCCTCAGCAGGCTGTTTTTGGCTCGGCAGAACGATGTCGATCGCTTCTATCGCGCAGCCATGCTCCTGATAGACTTTCGCCTGCTGCAATGCCCGTTGGATAATAGGATCCGTCCGCTTAGCATCCGCGTCAGCCTTAGTCACATATAGCCCTTCCTCCTGATAGAAGCCGCATTCCCTCCCGTATACTTCATAAAGCTTTGGATGATCCAGCCGATCATTTTCATACTCCGCTAGGTCATCCATACGTGTCACATATACCGGTATCTCTGCAGGCTTTAAAACACTTACTACTACACCCAACAATAGCACTGCAGTCAAAATACCTATTGTTGTTTTTGGCATCCCTCTTCCCCCTCTGTTTCTTTCATTTTTCACTTTCTAGTATAACATAAGATTTGCACCACGTACAAAAAGTGCAGGTGATCCGGGAGAATATCTCCAGGGATCGCCTGCGCTTTTTTCATTTTTGATGCGTGATCTTTTAACGCCCTTTATGGCGGGCTTGGCGTTTGGCTTGACGCAGCGCGAATCGTTTTTCCTGCTCTGCTTCTCTGCGCTGCCGCTTTTGCTGTTGGCGGTCCTTGATCTGCTGTTCCTGTTGCTTTTTGAGAGCTGCCTGCGCTTTGGTGCTGGCCGCCGGCTGCTGCAATGTCTTAGCGATCTGCCGCTGACGCCGCTTGGGATTTGTGCCAAGCTTATCCTTCACAGCTGGTAAGGCTGGCGCAAAGTCCAGCCTCTCCTTGCCGCGCAGGATAGCCTCGTAAAGCAGCTGATCCTTCGGTTCAGCACCATAGGTCACCTTGCACACTTCATACAGCTCTCCTGTCCGGCGCTCATACAGTCCCCGCCAAAAAGGCTCTTCAAAATACACGGTCAAACTCAAACTTGTTTCTTTCATCAAAAATGCCTCCTTTTGATACGACCACAGAGAAGGGACAACCAAAGGAGGCAGGTTACTGACGGTCAAACCGCGCCCAGACTACCAACTGAGCCGTGTTTTTATCTCTGCGTAAAGCTATGGGATTTTATTTGCCCTGCTCGTTGAAAAGCTGCTGCAAGACATGCGCTTTCAACAAAGCAGCATGGACAGTTAAACCGTTTCAACAAGCAGAAGAAAATCTTGTATTTACCTAGAAAAAAGAAAAAGTCCAGTCATAGACTGGACTCTAGGGATGCGGTCGACGGGACTTGAACCCGTACCCATTGCTGGACACGCCCCTCAAACGTGCGCGTATGCCAATTCCGCCACGACCGCTCGAAATGTTACTTTGATATTATAAGATATATATGCTGATTTGTAAAGTACATTTTCGATTTTTTGCCAAATTTATTTTTCGCCTGGCCTCGGCCGTATTTTAACGACTGAGGCCGGCTAAAAATCAGAGCTGATAAAAAGCAATCCCTACGGCGCCCATACCGATATGGGTAGCAACTACACAGCCGATCTGCATGAATACTACATCAAGCTGCGGATGGCGCTCCTGCATTTTGGCGACCATATACTCGGCCAGTTCTTTATTGTCACAATACCCGGCTGCGCAATAGACAGGCTTATTCATATCGATCTTGTTGCAGAAATCGTCTATCAGGCGATCCATGGCCTTATTTTCTTTGTTGCCTCGCACTTTTTCGTAAGCATGGATAACGCCATCTTTGAGACGCAGTATGGGTTTGATATTGAGCAGCGAACCGACCAAAAAGCCTGCTTTGCCGATGCGGCCGCCTTTTTGCAGATTGTCCAGGGAATCGATCAAAAAGAACAGATCCAAATTTTGTACGCATGTTTGGAGCAGCTCTGTTACTTCTTCGATCGTTTTACCCTCAGCCGCAGCCTTGGCCGCTGTATAAACGACCAGACCCAGCCCCATCGTTGCAGAGCGGCTGTCGATAACGGTCACTCTGACTTTGTCTTCTACCATTTTGGCAGCCAGACCAGCACCCTGCACCGTGCCGCTGAGGTCACTGGAAAGGTGGAGAGAGATGATCTCTTCGGCGCCTTCCTGCGCCAGTTTTTCATAAGCTTCAGCAAAGACTGCGGGAGAAGGCTGGGATGTCGTGGGCAGATCATCCACTTTCCGCAGTGTTGCATAATATTCCTCATTGGTGATATCGACCCTATCCAAATAGGGTTTGCCCTCAATCAAGACTGTCAGAGGAATGACCGTGATCTGATATTGTTCAACGATCTCCTGAGGCAGATCAGCCGTACTGTCTGTCAATATACGAATGTTCGTCATGAAGTCCTCCTCGTCCTTTTATTGATCGCCGTTATTCAACTGAGATCAGATAGAAATATACGCTCTGTGCACCGTCGTGCAGCTCGAAATCCAAGTCAGGATACTGTTCTTCTAAGTCGCTCAGCAGATCTTCTGCTTCCTGCGCCTTGATATCCTCACCATAATAGAGCGTGACCAATTCATAATCAGCTGCCTGCATCGCCTGTAAGGTATCTTTGACTAAGGCATTCATTTCGTCGCCGACTGCGGCGATCTTGCCGTCGACAATCCCCAAAAGCTGTCCTTCTTTGATCTCTGTCTCACCGATCGAGGTGTCACGAACAGCGTGGGTTATCTCACCAGAGATGACAGCGGAGGTGGCTTCGGACATTCTGTCGGCATTTTCCTGAGCCGTCAATTCGATATTGTATTCCATCAGCGCTGCAATGCCTTGCGGGATCGTCCGGGTCGGTACGACATAGACCTGGCTGTGTTCTTCAACTTTGCCCGCTTGCTCTGCTGTCAGGATGATATTTTTATTGTTCGGCAAAAGAATGACATTTTTGGCGTGCACTTTGTTGATCGCTTCCAAAAATTCTTCTGTGCTGGGATTCATCGTCTGCCCGCCGGAAATGATCATGTCAACGCCCATGCTCTTAAAGATCTCGTTCAACCCTTCGCCGGCACTGACTGCGATCACTGCGATCTCTTTTTCCGGCATCTGAGCAAAATTACGCTGCGTTTGTGCTTTCATATTCTCGATCTTGACATCATTGAGATCGCCCAAGGTCAAACCGTGCTCCAAGACCTGTCCAGGATGGTTGGTATGCACATGGATCTTGGTGACTTCACCCGTCCCTACAACCAATAGGCTGTCGCCCAGCTGCTCTAAATACTGCTTGGTCTGATCGATATCAACAGTCAGACCTGGTTTGTTCTTGATGATCAGTTCCGTGCAATATTGGAATTGGATACTGTCAGGATCGACAAAAAAGTGGTCATCCACCATAGGTTCCACGACCTTTTCTTCGATGCGCGGCGCAGCGACGGCTTCACCTAAGAGAGCAGAAAGCATGCCTTCTACGATGACCAAGAGCCCTTTGGCGCCGGCATCGACTACCCCCGCCTGCTTGAGCACCGGCAGTATCTCCGGCGTTCTGGCCAAGCTGCGGTAGCCCTCCTCCAGATAGAGACGCAGACATTCTTCCAGCGTCGTCTCTGCCGTCAGCTGTTCTGTCAGATAGGCGCTGGCTTCTCTGGCGACGGTCAGGATGGTCCCCTCCATAGGCTTAGCAACAGCTTTGTACGCTGACTCCACACCGCCGGCAAAACCTGCTGCCAGACTAGCGCTGTCCACTGTCTCTTTATCTGTCAGCGCCGCAGCAAAACCGCCCAAGATCTGGGATAGAATAACGCCTGAATTACCTCTGGCACCCATCAGTGCGCCATGAGCCATCTGCTTTGCCACTTCGGAAACGCTCACTTGCTCTTCTGCCAGCTTACCTATAAACCGACCAGCTGAATTGAGCGTCAGTGACATATTCGTGCCCGTATCCCCATCAGGGACCGGAAAAACATTCAAACTATCGATACTTCCCTTTTCTGCATTAAGCTTATCCACAGCGGCCAAAATCATCTGCATCAGCATCTGACCGCCAATGGCCTGTTTATCATCCACTACAAGATCCTCCTTATCTATGGCAGATAAAATAAGATTGTC
>CABVBB010000099.1 GCA_902496505.1 uncultured Peptococcaceae bacterium | reverse complement strand
CAAAAATACGATCGTTAAACTCAGCACCAAGAGTACGGCTCCCAATTTGCGCCACTGACAGCGTTTATTTGGGGTGTCCATGGGCAAACGGCCTCCTTTCGTTCTACTGGTCTGCGGCCAAACTGCTGCTCTAATCATATTTTCCGGGAAACAGCTGGGCTGCGCCGCCCTAAACGCAAAAATATTTTATCATTTTTTAATTATACGTCGGGTTCTTTTGCGTCTTAAAAGGTGTATTTTTTAAATTGTAGATTCAATACTCTATTGGATAGATTATAGCCCTTTATGGCTATGAATACAAGTATTCGTCTAGCTTTTTTCAAAAAATTTCGGCTCTACTCTCAAAATTTTATGGTTCGTCCTCATTTCTGACCTGCACACGCTTTTTTTATCCTTTTTCCCCAGGCAGAACAAAGGCGCGGCAAAATTTTTGCCGCGCCTTGATAAGAGGCTATTTACATCGTTTCTGTATACAGCTCGCGGAACTGGGTCAGCTGTTCGTCGGTGAGGCCGAGGCCGTTTTGGAGATAGCCTTCTGCGCCGCCGAAGACTTGGTCGATCTCGTCGAAGAAAGCTTGCAGATATTCAGCATGAACTTTGGCCAGGGCTTCAAACATTTTGATCTGCGCTGCGGAGATCTCTTGGCCGCCGCTTTTTTTGCCGCTGCCTAATTTGGCGACGGAGACTTGATTGTCATTGCTGAGGAGATAGTCGGCGATGATGGTCTCTCTGGGCACGCCTAAAGCGAGCAGCATGGTGGCGGAACCGACACCGACGCGGTCTTTGCCGGCGGTGCAGTGCTGGACGATAGGCACTTGGGCAGGATCGAGCGCGGCCAGCATCAGCGCGCGGTAAACGGCATTGGCGTGCTTGCTGTTGGCCAGGGTGCGGTTGATGCCGATGAGCATAGCGACAGCGTCGTCTACGCTCTGCAGCTTGGGCTGCTGGACGTCCAAAATATTGGTGGCGCCGGGGTCTTCTAAGGGGCGAATATGCAGATATGCTACGCCGTCGATCTGACGGTCGGGATGATCGGCTTCTTCTGGGGTGGAGCGATAATCGACGACGGTCTTAAGGCCCAATTTCTGCAGGTAAGCCACGTCGCGGTCAGTGATGGCATCGTGAGCGGCGCTGCGCAAAAGTTTGCCCCATTTGGTGCGGCGGCCGTCAGCGGTGAGATAGCCGCCCAGATCGCGGAAATTGACCAGCGCATCCATGGGCATGACGCGCTCCGCGATACGGATGCGGGCACCATTGGCGCCCACCAGTAGAAAATAGAGCCGCACGTCTCGGCTGGCGGTGAGGGTGTAGGGACTAGTCACGTCCTTGGCCAAAATGTGGCCAGTCATCTCGTCAAAATCGGGCACCTCTGCCTGATAGATGGTCACCTGGTCTAAGCCTTCGCCTGCCCAGCTGATGGTGAGCAAATCATCTGTACGGGTAACATTTGCTTCTTTGAATCCTTCCATTGTCAGCACTTCCTGTCTATTATGATATAGTAGTATAATTTGTATTTATTATACACTTTGTGGGCGGCTATGGCTATGGTTATTCGCCCGCCGCGCTACACAAAAAATTTGGCAGGCCGACTGGTCGGAACAACTTTTTGTTGTGCAGGGCTGCTGCAATTCCTCTTGCTGTGCTCACTGCTCTTTTCCCGGCTGGCGTATACTAAAAAGGATCTGGCGTAATCGTCAGATCCTTTTTGCGTTACCGTGTTACATCGTCTCCAAGTACAGTGCTTGGAACTGAGCCAACTGGTCATCGGTGAGGCCCAGGCCGTTTTTGAGGTAGCCTTCGGTACCGCCGAAGAGCGTATCGATCTCATCAAAGAAGGCCTGCAGATAATCGGCTCGCACCATAGCCAGCGCCTGGAACATTTTGAGCTGTTCGTCGGTGACTTCTTGACCGCCGGCGACGGCGCCTTTGAGCTTGCTGGCGGAGATCTGATTGTCATTGCTCAGGAGATAGTCGGCGATGATGGTCTCTCTGGGCACGCCCAAAGCGAGCAGCATAGTGGCAGAACCGACGCCCACGCGGTCTTTGCCGGCGGTGCAGTGCTGAACGATAGGCACTTGAGATGGGTCTAAGGCCGTGAGCAAAAGCTGGCGGTAAACGGAATTGGCATGCTTGCTGTTGGCCAAGGTGCGGTTGGCCTGCGACAGCATGGTGACCGCGTCGTCAGCACTGTCCATTTTGATCTGGGTATCCAAAATATTGGTGGCGCCGGGATCTTCCAGCGGACGGGTATGCAGATACGCTACGCCCGCGATCTCGCGGTCGGGGCGCTCTTTTTCTTCGTAGGTGGAGCGGTAGTCAACGACCGTCTTAAGGCCCAATTTCTGCAAGTAAGCCGCGTCGCGGTCAGTGATGGCGTCGTGGGCCGCACTGCGCAGGAGCTTGCCCCATTTAGTGCGGCGGCCGTCAACGGGGAGATAGCCGCCCAGGTCGCGGAAATTGACCAGCGCATCCATAGGCATGACACGCTCCGCGATACGGATGCGGGCACCATTTGCGCCCACCAGCAGAAAATAGAGCCGCTCATCTCGGCTGGCGGTCAGCGTGTAGGGACTGGTCACATCTTTGGCCAAAACATGGCCTGTGGTCTCGTCAAAATCGGGCACCTCCGCCTGATAGATGGTCACCTTGTCCAAGCCTTCGCCTGCCCAGGTGATGGTGAGCGCATCATTCATGCGGGTAACACTTGCTTCTTTGAATCCTTCCATTGTCAGCACTTCCTGTCTCTGATTATTAAAGTAAATTATATTTTGTATTCATTATACACTTAATTTCATCACTTGGCTAGAGCAGATGTACCCCTGCGCTACACAACATTTTTGCTTGTTTTTTAGAAGCTGCAAGTTTTTCTTGTAGCGAGGCATAAAAAAACCACCGGCAGCGGCCAGTGGTTTTTTTAGTTTAGAAATAGTCATCGTTCAGATAGTCTTCATAAGCGGCGAAGGCTTCTGCTGCTGCGTCATCCAATAGATACATCAGGCAGTCTTCGATAATGTCGATCCAGGCCAAGAGGTGCTTGGTCTGGTCTGCGCTCAAGAGGTGATTTCTGCCCAGCATGCCTTCCGGTGACGCCCAGGCGCGGGTCAAATGGATGATATTCATGAGGTCGGCGATCACTTCGCGGTCGAGCAGGGGTGCGGACAGATCTTCTGCTAACGCTTGGAGGCAGGCCATGATGTCGTGGAAATTTTCCTGATGCAAGTCTCCGCGAAAAGGGCGCAGGCTGCCTAAGAAGCCGTTTTCCCAGCGCGGATCGTCGATATGGCTGTTTCTCCCAGAATGGAAGGATAAGCGGATCTTGGCTTCAGTTTTATTCCATGGACGCGTCTCCCTTCGGCCGTTTTATACGGTCTCTTCTTTTTTTCCGTCGCCGTTTTTCGGCAGTCTGATGGTCACTTCGACATAGTCCTCATGGTCAGTCTCCACGACCTCGGCTGGCCAGCCGGCGTCCTGAATGGTTTTGACTGTGCCTTTGATGCTGTTGACGAAAATTTTCATATCCTTGATGGCTTTGGTCATCTTGCGTTTATTCTGCTCGCGCTTATTTTTTTCATCGCTGATGAGCAGGTTTTCGATATATTCATCGGTCTGGCGCACATTGAGGTTGCTTTTGTAGATCTTGTGCAGCACGTCCAACTGCTGGGCGGGATCTTTGAGCTTGAGAAGCGAGCGGGCGTGCCGCTCGGTGATGACGTCGACCGAGATCTCCTGACGGACTTCCGGCGCGAGATTCAAAAGCCTGAGCTTATTGGCGATGGTGGGCTGGCTTTTGCCCATGCGCCGCGCGACTTCCTCCTGCGTGATCTGAAAATCCTGGATGAGCTTGGCATAACCCTCGGCTTCTTCAAAATAATTGAGATCTTCGCGCTGCAAATTTTCGATGAGAGCCATCTCGGCGACCTCTTTATCGCCCAGATTGCGCACCAAGGCGGGGATAGTCTCCGCGCCGGCCAAACAGCTGGCCCGATAGCGGCGCTCACCGCTGACCAATTCGTAGCGGCCATCTACTTGGCGGACGATAACCGGCTGCAGCACGCCATATTGGCGTATGGACTGCGCCAGATCCTCTAACTGACTGGGGTCAAATATCCGTCTCGGCTGAAAAGGATTGGGCACGACATCATCTATCGGCAATTCTCTGATCTCTTCTCGGCGTGTGGTCTCTCCCACAGCGACATCGTTTTCTTTGACGTCGCTTGAGCCCATCTGCAAAAACTGCGCAAACTTTTCTTTCATGGCTTCGTCCTCCTTCTTCTGTAAAAATAATTCGTCAGAAGGAATTTTTTTCCTGCTACGTTTCTTACATTTTTACATATATTGGTATTCGCATTGCTGATCCTACTAATTGAGCGGCGTCTTCTGCGGCGTGCCTGCCCGACGGGGATATTTTTTCGGCGTGGGGCGCACTTTTTCGATGACGACCAAATTGCGTTCATACTGGCCGCCCGCCAGCGTGATATGTTTGACTTCGCCCAGTTTGCCGCCTAATACTTCCACTGCTCGGCGGCCTTCGTCCAATTCCTGCGTGAGCTCGGGCCCTTTGAGAGCGATGAAGCGGCCGCCCACCTTGACGAAGGGCAGGCACAGTTCGCTCAAAACCGGCAGCTTGGCCACTGCCCGCGCGGTGGCGAAATCATACTGCTCTCGATAAGCGCTGTTTTGGCCGAATTCCTCTGCGCGGCCGTGCAGCGCGGAGATCTGCGCCAGGCCTAATTCCCCGCACAGATGGGTGAGGAAATTGATGCGCTTTTGCAGCGAATCAAAGAGGCACACTTCCAGCGCAGGCGCCATGATCTTGAGCGGCACGCCGGGAAATCCCGCGCCCGTGCCCACATCGATCAGCCGCTTGCCCGCCAGAGGCCCCATCACCCGCATGGTCAGCGCCGAGTCCAGAAAATGCTTGTAGACCACGTCCTCCGCTTCTTCGATGGCGGTCAGATTCATGCGCTGGTTCCAGTCCAGCAAAATGGTGTAGTACTGTTCAAACTGCTCCGCCTGTCGGGGAGAAAGCTCCAGCCCCTCCGCAGCAAAGGCATTCACCAAAAGTTCCTGCATCAGGCTTGACCTCCTTTGCGCCGCAGACTTTCCAGATAGATCAGAAGTACCGAGATGTCCGCCGGATTGACGCCGGAAATGCGCGAGGCCTGACCGACAGACGCGGGACGGACCTGGGCCAGTTTCTGCTTGGCTTCATTGCGCAGACCGCTGATGTCGCTGTAATCGATATCCTCCGGCAAAAGGCGGTTCTCGATCTTTTCCATGCGGGCCACTTGCTCCCACTGCTGCTTGATGTAACCCTCGTACTTGACCTGGATCTCCACCTGCTGCCGCACATCTTCCGCCAGTTCTGCGTCGCCCAGTCCCAGCGCCACCAGATCCTCATAAGTGATCTGCGGACGGCGCAGGACTTCCAGCGCCGGGACACCCTGCTTGAGCGGCGTACTGCCGCGCTCGGCGAGCATCTCCTGCAGCGGCTCTAATTTGTTGGAAGCGGTGACTTGACCGAGGCGCTCTATTTCTCGGGAAATGGCTTCCCTCTTGGCACAGAAGCGGCTGTAGCGTTCGTCACTAATGAGGCCCACTTCGTGACCGTAGTCCGTCAGCCGCAGATCGGCATTGTCCTGACGCAGGAGGAGGCGGTATTCCGCCCGGCTGGTCAGCATGCGGTAAGGCTCGTTGGTGCCTTTAGTCACCAGATCGTCGATGAGCACGCCGATGTAAGCTTCGTGGCGCTTGAGCACCAAAGGCGACTGGCCTCTCAGCTTGCGCACCGCGTTGATGCCCGCCATGAGCCCCTGCGCCGCCGCTTCCTCATAGCCGGACGTGCCGTTGATCTGTCCGGCAGTGAAAAGGTTAGCGATGACCTTGGTCTCCAGCGACGCTTTAAGCTGCAGAGGGTCCAGGCAGTCGTATTCGATCGCATAAGCCGGACGCATGATCTCCACATGCTCCAAGCCGCTGATGGTGCGGATCAAGGCCAGCTGCACTTCTTCCGGCAGACTGGAGGACAAACCCTGCACGTACATTTCCTCTGTTTCCAAACCCTCCGGCTCGATAAAGAGCTGATGACGGCTTTTATCGCTGAAGCGGACGATCTTGTCCTCGATGGACGGGCAGTAACGAGGGCCTGTGCCCTCGATCACGCCGGAATACATGGGCGAACGGTGCAGATTGTCCCTGATGATGCGGTGCGTTTCCTCACTGGTATATGTGAGCCAGCAGGGTTCTGTAGGCAAGCCGTTCTTTTCCTTGGTCTCAAAGGAGAAAAAAAGGTCGTCCTCATCCCCATCCTGCCGACTCATCTTGTCAAAATCCACACTCCGTCGATCTACGCGGGCAGGCGTACCCGTTTTGAAGCGCACGACCTTGAGGCCATGCGCCGCCAGATCCTGCGACAGATATTTCGCTGACAACTGACCATTAGGCCCGCACTCCTCCGTATATTCGCCGATGATGACCCGGCCGCGGAGATACGTGCCCGTGGTCAAGATCACCGCCTTGGCCCGGTATACTGCACCCGTCTGCGAGACCACACCCACCGCCTGGCCGTCCTCCACCAGCAAACGCTCCACCAAAAGCTGCTTCACGCCCAAATGTTCCTGCGTCTGCAGCGTCTTGGTCATCGTCTCCTGATAGGCATACTTGTCCGCCTGCGCCCGCAAAGAATGGACCGCCGGACCCTTGGCCGTATTGAGCATCCGCACCTGGATCGCTGTCCGGTCGATGGCCTTACCCATCTCCCCGCCCAAGGCATCGATCTCCCGCACCAAATGCCCCTTCGCCGGCCCGCCAATAGACGGATTGCACGGCATCAAAGCGATGTTGCCCATATTAAGCGTCACCACCAACGTCTCCATCCCCATCCGACTAGCCGCCAAAGCCGCCTCACACCCAGCATGCCCCGCGCCAACAACGATGACGTCATATTCACCTGCCAAAAATTCCGTGGCCACTATTCCTTCAACTCCTCAAAAAATATAAAAGCAGATCTGTTTCACGTGAAACAGATAAGAAACACAAACGCATGTTTCACGTGAAACATAAATTTTTACTAAACCATCTCACTCGCAAAAACATAGCCGCCTTTTCTTCCAACTTTAAAGAAAAATTTGGCTCAGCCCCCCGAAGCGTGTGCTCAATAGCCCAACGAAAGCTCCACTATGTTCATCTAAACAACAAACAAACCACGCTGAGCCAAATTTTTCTCACTTCCCGCACCGTTTAGGGTTCCAGGGAAATCGGAATCCC
>CABVBB010000098.1 GCA_902496505.1 uncultured Peptococcaceae bacterium | reverse complement strand
GCAGTTCGCATTAGCCACACCGGCCGCTTCACCAGTCACTGCCGTCGCTATGGCGCAGGAAATGGCCGACGCGACCGCTATGACCAAGGCTGCCCTCAAGATGGTGCCGATCATGTTCGTCATCGGTCTCTGCTTAGGCTGGCCGTTTATTTCGTTCTTGTTCTGACGATAAAAATGAGGATGCCCCGCGTAAAAGTGAGGCACCCTCATTTTTTTGTGTGCAAGGACCAAAACCAGGTCGAGCTGCTAAAAGCAGCAGCAGAAATTTCACCAAAATGCAAACGCAAAAGCACCGTCAGCTGAGGCATAAGGCCTATCTGACGGTGCTTTTTGGGTATTGCTGCTAAAGCGGACAGCCCGGCGGGAGATGACCATAGGATTAAGAACGCTGCTTCAGCCAGGCGTCCTTGCCCAGTGTCTGCCACTGTTTCAAGGTGTCCAGCAATTCGCCATTGGTGCCCAATTCTTCGTTGTAAGCCAGGGCATGGAGTTTGTCGCAGGGAAAAGAAGCGCACTGACCGCAATCCTCAACGGATTTTTCGATCGCGCAGGGGCGGACTGCACAGGGATAATCCGGCGCACCCTGCTGACAGCCCGGGCAGCCCTTAGCCAGTTCGGGACAGTCACCGCAGTAAAGACCGCAAAATGTAAATAAGTTGCTCATCAAAAGACCTCCTCTTTTCAAAAAACGCCTCCACCCAGGCAGCCGCTTTCCTCTCCAGCATAGCACAGATGTTTGGCGGGGTAAAGGGGGAAGTCAATTTTTGCAGGCATTGAGCGAGTCGATGATCTTTTCCAAAAGCGGCATATCCTTGATGATGAAGAGGGTCTTGTCACGGTCGATGACCTTCTGCGCCCGCAGTTCGTTGATGTAGGAGGTGGCGTTGGAGCGGTGCACGCCGGTGATGGAGGCGATATCAGTAAAGGTGGGGAAATTGCTGATGATGATCTGACCGTCTGGGGAGACGGTGCCGTATTTTTGGGCGAGCTGGTGGATGAAGGAATACACTTTGTATTTGGCAGAGCAGTGGTTGACGGCGAGCGCCTGCTGCAGCAGCGCGCCATAGCGGGCATTGATGATGCGGCAGTATTTTTTGATGTATTCGCTGTCCTCCTGCAAAAAGACAAAGACTGCCTGACGGTCCACATAATAGGCGGTGATGGGTTCCTGCGCCACCAGTGTCTTCAAAAAATAGTCATCCACCGCGCTGAAAACGATGGTATCGTCCAAAAGGATGAAGACCAGCCGCTCGTCGCCGTTTTCGTCGCATATGTAGGACTTGATGCTGCCAGAGACCATGTACATCAGCTGATCTTTGGGCACGGGCGGTATGACGGCGCCTTTTTTGAAAAAGGTCTGGCGCAGCTGATTTTTGAGGATGAAGGATTTGAGTTCGGGAAAATCGGTACTGATCTGGTTGGACAAGATGGTGCAGTAGGGTTTTTCCAGCATGAATGGGCCTCCTTGCTCAGAAAAGGGATGAATAAGACCTATAAATTTTATTGCAAAAGTGTTGTGCTGACAACAGGGGTCTGCGCGTCAAGATGGTATGATAAAGCTGCAACGTTGCTTAAGTGATCTTATAAAACAATACCCAAATGAATCGTTGATGAGGAGGATCCATGATGAGTGCGCAGGCAGCAAGACGGGATTCGGTCACGTACTGGATGCACGTCGTGATAACAGTAGGTCTGATGGCCAGTGGTTTTATGATGCAGGGCAACGGTGTGATCACGCCTTATGGTATGCAGGTCGTGATGATTTTTGCAGGAATGATGTGGGGCTGGATCTTTTGGAATCTGACCTGCCCGAGCTTTTTGGCTTTTGCATTTTTGGCGCTGACGCAGTTTGGTTCCATATCGGATGTGATCAAAGCAGGCTTAGGCAGTGATATGGTGCTGATGGTGCTGGTCTTCTCGGCCTTCGGCGGCTGGGCCACCAGCTGCGGGCTGTGCAGTACTATTGCCAACTGGATGATCAGTGTGAAGAAATTCCAGGGCCGGCCGTGGCTTTTAATCACCTTTATCTTTATTGTCACCTATGTGGTGGCATTTTTAACGAATATCTATGTAACGATCTTTACCTTTTGGCCGGTGCTCTATACGCTGGCTGAGGAATGCGGCTATCAGAAGAAGGATCGCCTGATCGCCTATATGCTGGTGGGTGTCGCTTATATCGTATCACTGGGCGGCATGATTATCAAGCCTTACGGTTCCTGGAGCGTGGTAGCGCTCAATGCGCTCAAATCCACTGTCGAAGGCGCGACCATCGGTTACAATCTCTTTATCGCCGTGATGATCCCAGCATCTCTGGTCAGTCTCGTGGCCTATGTGCTCATCGGCCGTTTCGTGCTCAGACTGGATGTGAGCAAGCTGAGAGATGCCGATACATCCGGCAAGACCTTTACCTTCACCACCGATCAAAAGATTTGTCTGGCCTTTTTGATCCTCTTGGCGTTTGCCGTCTTTGCGCCGTCATATCTGCCGGCCAGCTGGGCGCCGATCGCTTTGATGAAAAAGCTGGGCACTTTGGGCATCGGCGTGGTCATCTTGGTCTTATCCTGCACGGTGCGGCTGAAGCAAGAGAATCTGACGAACATGGTCACCTTGTTCAAAGAAGGTACGCCGTGGGAAATGGTCTGGCTTTTGAGCGCCAATACGCCGGTGGCCAGCGCGCTGCTTTCTGCTGACGGTGGCGTGCGGACGCAGCTGCAAATGTTCGGCCAGACCCATTTGAGCGGCTTGTCGCCGATGATGTTCATCATCGCCCTGTTAATGATCAATATCGTGCTGACCCAGTTTGCGCACAATACAGTCCTTTTGATGATCCTGACGCCAGTGTATATCGAGATCGGTCTCATCGTGGGCGTCAGCCCCTATTTGATCCCGCTGCTCTGCTCTATGAGCTTGTGCGCAGCCATGGCCACACCAGGCGCCTCCAGCCGTTCGGGCCTGATCTTTGGCAACACCGCTTGGATCGGCAAAGGAGATGCGTATCTCTTGGGCTTCATGAGCGTCGTCTCGGTCATCGTGGGACTGATCGTGATGGTGCCGCTGGGCATGGCCTTACTTTAAAAGTGACCAATAACAAGTTGATCTAGGGAGGGGCTTATTCCCCTGCCCTTGGCTATAAATATTTCAAGGAGGCTATCAAAATGGCAAAAGCAAATAAGGTTTTGGTACTGGGACTAGACGGCATGGAGCCGGATACGACGAGACGGATGGTCGATGCGGGCAAGATGCCCAATGTGAAAAAACTCTTAGAGCGGGGCGCAGCGAGAAAGGATCTGGAGCTCTTGGGCGCGATGCCCACCATCACACCAGCGCAGTGGACGACATTGGCCTGCGGCTGCTATCCAGGCACCCACGGCGTGACGGACTTTTGGAATCAGGCGCCGGATGCCATCGACACCATCATTTACGGTCTGGACTCCCGTTTGTGTCAGGCGGAGCAATTGTGGAACGTGACCGCTGAAGCAGGCAAAAAGACGCTGGTTTGGCAGTGGCCCGGTTCTTCTTGGCCGCCAAGCTCTGAAAGCGAAAATCTCTATGTGGTCGACGGCACTCAGCCAGCCAGCGTCAACTACAGTATCGCTAATATCGATATCGAAAAATATGTGGTGGCGTCCAAAGATTTCACCGAGAATAATTTCATCGATCATATCGGCTCCAAAAATCTGGGCGATGCGGCCACGGACTGCGTCATCGATAAGCTGGACTTAGAAGAAAAGGATGAGGACGAGGATAAATACGCGGACTTCAAATTCAACGCGGACAACAAGCAGGAATTTCTGCTCAACCGCTACAAAATGAAGCGCATCAAAAACGTCGACTTCCATCCCATCACCAATGACGGCGGCAAATTGGCCAAAGTGCCCTTTGACAAGATCGAAAGCGCCATCACTGCGCCGACGAACTGGGCCTTTGCTATCCCGGAAGGTGCGTTAGAATTCGCCATTTACACCGCCGGCGGCCAGCTGAGACGGCCCTGCCTGATCCTCAAAAATGCGCAGGGTATCTACGACACCGTGGTCATCTACAAGAGCAAAAAGGATAATGTGCCCTTATGCACGCTGCGCGGCGATGAGATCGCGACCGACGTGGTGGACGACTGTTTGGACAACGGCCAAAAAACGCTGGCGACCCGCTGGTATAAGCTGCTGGAACTCTCTGAGGACGGTTCGCTGGTCAGGATGTGGATGAGCACCGCCTTCAAGGTCGACTGCGATGATCGCTGGTCGCCCAAAGCGATTTACCAAGAGGTCATCGACAACTGCGGCTATGTACCGCCCTTCACCCAAATGGGCGGCACCAGTTTGGAATTCGCGCAGAAGATCCTGACCCCCAGCTGGCGGCTCAATGCACTGTGGCAGTCACGGGCCATCAATTATCTGATCGCGGAAAAAGGCATCGAAGTGGTCTTCTGCCACCATCATTTCATCGACCACAGCGCACACCAATTCTGGAACTACGCCCTGCAAAAACCCGGTGCAGATCCAGCAGAAGGCTATCAGGCACAGATCGACAAGACCTACGAAGTGGCGGACGAATACATCGGTTCCTTCCTGCACCTTTTGGATGAAGGCTGGACCATCATCGTCACCTCTGACCACGGCGAGCAGATTCACGAAAAAGCACCGGCCCGCTTAGGCAGCGCCGGCGGTGTCAGTGCCGGCGTGATGAAGGAATTGGGCTGGACGGTCATGAAGAAAGATGAGAACGGTCAGGATACCAATGAGATCGATTTTGAAAAGACCAAAGCTGTCGCTATCCGCACCAGCTACATCTGGATCAATCTCAAAGGCCGCGATGAACACGGCATCGTCGATCCTGCGGACAAATACGATCTGGAGGAAGCGATCATCGACAGCCTCTACCGCTACCGCGATGCCAACGGCGACCGCATCATTGCCATGGCCTTCCACAATAAGGACGCCAAGGTCCTCGGCCTGGACGGCCCTTACACCGGTGACATCGTCTATATGAACCGCGAGCATTTCGTTACAGAGCACGGCCAGGGTTTATCCACCTACCGCGGCTATTACGGCACCAGCGTATCGCCGATCTTTATCGCCGCTGGTCAGGGTATCGTGCATGATGACGATGTGAAGCGCACCATCCGCCAGGTCGATGTGGCGCCGACTGTAGCGACGCTGTTGGGCGTACGGATGCCTAAAGACTGTGAAGGCGCACCCGTTTATCAGATCCTGGAATAATGATGCCGAATGGCTGTGAGGAAGGGGGAGCGGCCAGTGGAAAAGGCCAGCGATTATCATCGCGATATTTATGTGGGCATGGTGGCTGAGGAATTGAGTCAGGCCGGTTATTTCGGTGAGGCCTTCCGCTTGTATGGGTATTTATTGTGGCAGGAGGGGCAGGCGCAGCTGATCTGTGCTGCCCGGGAGACGGACTGCGCTGCTGCTTACCTCCAGCACTGGCAGGCAGGCGCTTTGCTTTCGCCCTATTTAAGCTGCGGCCAGCATTTTGCAGCTGGTGACGGCGCAGAGCAGCGGCTGGCAGTAAAGGACCAGCTGGAGCAAACGCTGCGCCGAACGTACGAGGCCAGTCTGCGTCAGCAGGCCGCCGCAGAAGCCAGCCGCTTGCCGCAGACTGAGATCGTGCAGACGGCAGAGCGCTACTGGCAGTCGCTGTCAAAAGAGGCGCAGGCGCGGCAGCAAGGACTCTTTGCGGCCATGCTCAGACAGCTGGCCGGCCGGGGCTATGTGGCGCGTCAGGCTGCTGAAGCGCTGTTGGCCCAGCTGCCCGCGCTGCCGGAGGCAGAGCCAGCTGAGAGCGAAAAGCAGCAGTGGGCTGGCTATGCTTGGCTGGATGAACAAGGCGTGTGTCATTATTACGGCAATGCTTACCTGCCGCAGGCTTTGCAGAAATGGCTGACCGCTCGAGCAGAGGGTGGCTTAGTCAGCGGCCTGTTGACCGGCTGCGTCTCCCGCCGCGAGCGTCCCAGCCGACCGCTCAGGGAGCGCTGGCAGGAGGCCCTGACGCTGACCTTTGACGCTGATTATTGGGCCATGCGCCAAGAAATAGCGTCCCTCTGCCGCTTGAACAAAAAAGGCTAATGTAAACGCCGCTTGCTGATCAACTGATCGCAGGCGGCGTTTTTTTGCGCTGGAAAAAAAGGAAGAAGTGTACGAAAAAAAGTTGTGGTGCAAAAAATAGGTACTGGGTCAAAAGTTGTTTTACAATTATAAAGCGATTTTATACAATGGAAACAGACAAACCGGTCCGAAATTGCTGCAGCGATAAAGAAGAACCGATTGAGGTAAACAAAAAAATAAGGTTGTCATTGAAAAGGTGGGATCATTATGACACAGGCAGCGCAGGCAAGTAAAAAAAGTTTTTACCCGCTGCATATCGTTATTATTTTTGCCTTGATGTTTGGTTTCCGATTTATTCCTGCACCAGCACCTATTACGCATTACGGAATGGCGGTCATCGGGATATTTTTGGGCTTGATCTACGGCTGGACGATCTCGGCCGGCAATATGGTCTGGCCGTCCATGCTGGCTATGGCAGCTATGGCGACGACGCAGTACGGCGGCGGCGCTCAGGTCATGGCCGCAGCGTTTGGCAATTATACTGTCGTTTTGAATTTTACAGCGGGCTTCATCATGGGGCCGCTGGCGGTCACGGGCATCGGGGATTATCTGATGGCCAGGATCATCAACTGGAAAGCGGTGGCCGGCAGGCCCTGGCTGATCAATGGCATTATTTTGTTCGGCATTTATGTCTTGGGCATGCTGGGCATCAATCAGATGCTCTTGGTGCTTTTGATGCTGACGATCCTGCCGAGCACACTGCAGGCGGCTGGCTATCAGAAGGGGGACAAATACCCGACGTTCCTGCTTATCGGCATCGTTTTGGCCTGCTTGTTCTCCTGCTGCGCTTATCCCTTCTTCGGCTGGGCGCTGATGCCGCTGGGCACGACCTACGCAGCGACAGGCGTGATGGTGGACTACGCCAAATATATGATCGTCATGATCCCTATGAGCATCCTCATGCTTTTGGGCTATGTGGCTCTGATGAAGCTTATGCGCTGTGACGCAGACAAGATCACCGCTTTGGACATGAGCGCTATCCAGTCAAGATTTCCCAACGGCTTGGGCCGCTTTGAAAAATGGCTGCTGGGCTGCGTCATCGTTTTGATGCTTTTTTCCGTGATCGTGACCTTTGCTGGCGGCAAAGAAGGCTTCCGGGCGCTCATCTCTCAGTTCAATGTCTATGGCTGGATGCTTTTGTGGCCGGCGGTGATGATGTTCATCAAGATCGA
>CABVBB010000097.1 GCA_902496505.1 uncultured Peptococcaceae bacterium | reverse complement strand
TATTCATATTTTAGCGTGCTAAAGCAATAACGTCAAGAAGAATTTTTCATTCATTGTGGATTTTGTATACCAGCGTCCCCCAAATCCTGCTGCTGAACAGCCGCCTGGTACTGACTGCCCCAGTCGCAGAGCGTCTTAAGCACAGGTACCAGCGTCTCACCCACCGCAGTCAGGGCATACTCTACCCGCGGCGGTGTCTCTGGATAGACCGTCCGCCTCATGATCCCGCAGGCTTCCAGCTCCTTTAGCTGCTGGGTCAAGGTCTTGGTGGTAATGCCGCCCAAACGCCGCTGTAATTCATTGAAACGGATCGGCCCGTGCGAAACCTGCCACAAGAGTTTCAGCCGCCATTTCCCGCTCAAAATATTGAGTCCTAATTCGATGGGACAGTGCTCATTTACTGCTATGGTCTTCGCCATTATCCTCAACCTCCCCTTGCTCAGTATCCAAAAGGATACGTCGTGTCAAAAATGTGCGTTCTTGTCCCGAAGCCGGCATCGTGTTAGCCTTATACCGCAGTCCACTAACAGAAAGGAAGGATCATCATGATCATCGACAGTCATCAACATATCATGCTCCCCACCAGCTTCCAGCTGCAAAAACTCGACGAGGCCGGCGTGGACAAAGCCATCCTCTTCACCACCATGCCCCACGTTGAGAAAGCCCCTGCCGCTACCGTCCAAGCGATCAGCGGCGAGATGCAGATCCTCTATCAGCTGCTTGACGGTCAGTATAGCCCCGACGAGCGGAAGAAACACATGCGATCGACCATCGCTGAGCTCAAACAGGCCATTGCCGCCGCACCAGAGCGATTCATCGGCTTCGGCACCGTTCCCTTAGGGCTTTCCGCCAGCGAAACGTCTCAATGGTTGGAGCAATCCGTCATCCAAAACGGCTTTTGCGGCGTTGGCGAATTCACCCCCGGCAATGATACGCAAATGGCGCAGCTGGAGACCGTGTTCGCCGCCGCCAGCGACTATCCTGCTCTGCCGCTTTGGGTGCACACATTCCATCCCGTTACACCAAACAGCCTGCGCATCCTCATGACGCTCTGCCAGAATTACCCCACTGTACCCGTTATCTTTGGCCACATGGGCGGCTCCAACTGGCTGGACGTCATCGCCTTCTGCAAAGATCAGCCGCAGGTCTATCTGGATCTCTCTGCTGCCTTTACGCCCCTGTCCGTCAAAACAGCGCTGACCGAGGTGCCTGAGCGCTGTCTCTACGCCTCCGACGCCCCCTTCGGCGAACCTTGGCTCTCCCGGCAGCTTATTGAATTCGTCAGCCCCTCAGCCTCCGTGACGCAGCTGGCGCTAGGCGATAATATTGCCCAGCTCCTCTCTCTCAGCTAAACAGACGAAAAACGCCAAAGCACGGCCGATCCCGCCGCCTTGGCGTTTTTTATCGTTATTTTCGCTGGACTAATGATCTTCCTCAGCCTGGAGTCTAGCCAGTTCCGCAGCCAGCAGATCACCGATGGAGCTCGTCAGCGGCTCATCTTTTTTGTTGAACACTTTTTTGATGCCCGCAGTCTTTTGCGCAAACTGCTCCTTATTCTTGACCAGCCGCAAAAGCTCCGCAGAATTGGCCGCATCATCCAAGGCACTGTGCTGATGCCCCTCAAAATCATTATCGATGATATTGATGGCGCTGCTCAGCGACATGGACCGTGACAAGCCCATGATCCGCGTGTATACCTTTTGAAAATCCATCCAGCGGCGCATATTAGGCGGCAGCTGACCGTCATAAAGTTTTTTGTAGCGCAGCTCCGCCAAAAGCTGCTTCTTATCACTCTCGCTCCACGCATAGATCCGCACCGGTTCCTGACCGATCCATTCCACAAATGCCGCCATCGCCTGTGCAAAATCCACCGCATCCGCCACTGTTTCGTCCGTGATGCCCGTGATCTCTGTCACTTTTTTGGTGATATGGTTCATCTCCGGCCGCACATAGCAGGAAAAACTGTCGATCTGCTTATATTCGCGGTCGAGCTTCACCGCGCCGATCTCAATGATCTCCATCCTGAGCGCCGGCGGCGGGGTAGCAGGCTTACTACTCCGCTGCCTGCGGCGTATCGGATTGGTCGTCGGATTCATCTCAAAATCTAAAAATACATGGAGCATATCCAAATTTCTCTTCAGCACATTCAGTCACTCTCCTCAAAACTCTTATCCCATATTGTAACACAAATCCCCCTCGCTGACCAATCCCCTCTGAGGCATTCTTGCCCCAAAAAACAAAGATATTCGCGCAGCCGACCGCTGATCCCAGCCAAATGAAAAAGGCGGCCAAGCAAGGCACTTGACCGCCATTAAAAAAGTAGATCAGCTGATCAGCAGCAAAGATTTGCTGGATATGCTCAATACGCCTCCATCCTCACAGCCCCTGTATGCCCATTGCAATAAATAAACATATGGATATCTATCGGCGCTGCATAACCCGTTTTATTCTGTACAGTGGCCTGGCTGCTCAAAACGATCGTCCGGCCGCCGTCTGTATATTGCCAAGTCGGTTCTGTCCATATAGCCTGGGTGCCCGAAGATCTTCTGATAACAGCTTTGGGGAATTCTGTAAGGACATTCGTCATAATATATTTTCCCAAGTTGTGGTCATATTCTACCTTTACAGAGGCTTTAAACTTGAATTTTACATCGTAATTATCCCAGTATCGTGTATTCGTACCTGAAACGACCTTTTGCACATACAGCACGTTATCGGCTGCCGCCCGCTCATTTCCTGCGGCGTGAGCTGGTACAGCGGCCTGGACTCCCTGCAGCAAAGCACAAGGACTTAGCACCACCAGCAGACTGACTGCTAAGATCACTGCAGCCAATTGGTTTATCTTTGTCATGTGGATCCCTCCCAGCGAAACTTTGTGCTCTGCGCATTGTCCCCTCATCTTCTGCAGCCTGCTTTTTTATCCACTGATTTTACTCAAAGACCACTGTGATCGTTTCTACACAGGCTCTATCATCCAAATCCAGACTAACGCTTACCCCCTCCTGCCCCAGCTGGATCGCCGCAGGCTGATCGTGATCATATAGGATCATGCCGTAGGTAGACATGTGCTGCGCTACGCCGTACAATCGGCATCTCCAGCCTCCTTCTGCGGCTTCTGGCTCATACGCTGTTCATGAATCGCGCGGCTACCGCTTCCCAACTGTCGCCGATATGAACGCCTCTGATCAAAGGTAGATCTGCTCGGCTCGTGGTGATGCCCATGATCACGCCGTAAGGGCTGTCTGCTTTGCCCAGATACAGCGTCACCTCTGTGCCGTCGCTGTACACTCTTTTTTGGCCGATAGTATCCACTTCCCACTCAAATAGCTGGCTTGATCGCAGCTCGCCGAAATAAGCATCGATCTGCTCCAATTTTATAGATTCTGCCATGGGAAGCTCCAGATCAGCTATTGTCCAGGGACGGGTGGTGAAATGATAGGCCGCATACTGATATCCTTTATCCGTGATCTTCAGCGTCAATTCGCCCTGTGCTTTGTCCCGCCCCGCTTCATCCAGGGTGATCTGCACCGCTATTTTGACCCGATCGCCCTCTCTCACGACCTCTTGGATCGTGATCTCGCCATCCAGATAGCCTGAGATATTGCCAAAGCCGCTGGTATAGATGACGCCATCTTCCAGGCGCACACCTGCTTGATCAGCCTTTAGCAGCGCCTGCGCATCAAAGACCCCCTCGCCAAAACGGCTCACCGTGAAATCTTCTAATGCGCTTATCGCAATGCGCTCACACTTATCCTTGGTCTTTTCCTCTTGTTCTGCACAATACATATTCAAAATATTGAGCATCGGCAGTTCATTCGCCTGATCAAATGACACGATCGGACCGATCAGCAGATAATTAGCATAATGAACTATTTCCTCCATTTCTGCTGCTGATGTGTTTTCTATAAACTGTGCCTGCGGCGTTCTTACCGCCGTACTTTGGAACCTGTCACAACAGACAGGATAAGCCAGACACATGGCCGCCAGAATCAGCGTTATCAGACTCCTCACTTTCATCCACTCCCCTTCCGCTGCGATTTTTGGTTGAAGCGATGTCCCCCTGAAGCGGAATGACCGCCTTCAGTCTGAACAGCCCTTCTTCTGCAGCCAAAAACATCTCTCCCCCGATCTCGTCAAGCAATAATTTCATATTTCCCAGTCCATAGCCGTGCTTATCCTGATCGGGCTTGGTGGACAATACCATACCGTCCGCGGTGATCTCCGCCGTTCCCTGCATGGTATTGTCCATGCTGACGATCAGATGGGCATTATGCAGATACATCTGCAAACGAATGTATCTTTGCTGCCGCTCGCTCAGTTTGCTGGCCGCTTCGATGGCATTGTCAAACGCTATGGAAAGGACTAAAGCGATATTCGTCCACTTCACCGCCAAATATTCCGGCAGGTGGATGAGATACTCGACGGCAATATCATACTGGTCGGCTTGCTCTTTTTTGATCTGCAGAACGGTATTCAAAAAACCATTAGCCGTCGTGATCTCCTGTTTGCTGTCGACATAGTTCAATTTTTGTCTGATCTCTTCCTTGGCTGAGACTACGTCGCCATTTTCCAGCAGAGAATAGAGGGTGATCAGGTAATTGCGCATATCGTGCTGTATCCTGCGGATCTGTTCATTTTTCTTGCTGATATTGGCATAATAGTTTTCAAAATCGTTTTGGAGACTTTCCAGCTGCAAGACAATAAACCGCTCTTTCTCTGCCTTGGCTATTTTTTGGAGGAGATAAAGAACGGCCACATCAGCACAGACCAAGAGAAACTCCGGCAAAAAATACTGCCAAAAATCGACTGCACCTTCCGTACGGATGACTATATCTGTGATCGCCCAAATGATCATGATCGTCAAGATCGGCAGAAGCAAAAACAGCACTGTATATTTATTGGACAGCTCATAGGCCGCTCTGTCCTTCTTTTGAAGGCACCCTACTAAAATATACGTCAGCACAAAGGCCAGGATCCGCGTCATAAACAGCCCCAATGCATAAAACTCTTCCGGCGCCGGAAAAGTCGTTACGTGATAAAATTCTACTAAGAACAAGGTAACGATGTATTCTATCCCCATCTGAAAGGCCAGAAAAATAACATTCAGCAAAAAATTGCTGCCCAGTTTCCCTGTATACAGCGCCGCCGGGATCAGGAGACTTATAAATAAAAGCGCGCCTTTTAACAGGACGATCGTTCCGTTAACTGGCAAAATGAGTACCGCGCTGCCAAAATAGATCATGGTCAACGCGATAAATCCAGCATACGTGACCGCTCTGCTGTATTTTCTGGTTTTGAGTTCGTGTTCGCAAAAATATCCTATCAGTAAACATTCTAACAAAGCGCCCACAAAATCGATGATCAGCAAGACGCCCCGCCCCCTTTATGAAAATAGTATAAAAAAGCCGCCCCAGCTGTGCAATAGATTTGTTCCCAAATCCCTCATCTTTGTTCCAAAATGCCAGGCCGTTTTTCCACCTTGCCTCACATTAAGCCGGCAATATATTTTCTCAGCACAGACTCCATGTACTTCTTTTTGTCTCTGCTGAACGGCACGATGATCACTTGACCGTCTTTATTTTTTGCAGTCATCCGGACGCCTTCATTGGAAATACTCTGCACATAGGCCATATTGACAATAAAAGCTCTTTGGCACTGGACAAAACCACTATCTTTTAAAAATGCCGCCTCATCAGACAGTTTGCCATAATACCAATATTGCTCGCCATCCACCATATAGGCGCAAATGATCCGCTTTCTAGATTCTAAGTAGACCACCTCAGATTTTTTGATGCTGGTCATACCGTTCTGACATTTTCTGCAATAGCAGGCCTCAAGCCTCTCATATTGATCCAGACAAAAGGTAAATTCCCGCTCAAAAATATCCGGCCGCAGAGGCTTGAGCAAAAACTGACAAACATCCGTATGATACGCCTCCGTGATATAGTGCCCATATCCGGAGACCAAAACGATCCTGCACGCTGGCTGCTGCTCGCTGATCCTCTTGGCTGCTTCGATCCCGTTCATCCCCGCAAGCTCAATATCCAAAAAGAGCAGATCGATCTTTTTTTTTATGGCCAGCAGCGCCTCCGCCGTTTCAACAGCGATAATATCAAACGACTCTTCATATCTGGGATGATCCCTGATCAGCTGCAGGAGTTTTTCTTGCTCACTTACCTCATCTTCACAAATGACGATCACCATATCTTGCTCCCCCCTCATTTCCCTATAGCTGCCCTGCTGCTTCCCATTATACCATCATCTCGCCAAATCATCATACTTTTGTCTCTCAGGCATTGCGATACCGATCAGAGCATTTTTGCAGCATTTCATGACATGCCCCTCTTTTTCAGGCGCTCCCATGCTATACTGAGATCGACCAACTTTTACATCCAAAAGGAGATGAATAGCATGCGTATCCCTCAAAAACTGATCCTTCTTCTGCTGTCCTTTCTGCTCTTATCTGGCTGCACAGCCCAAACCAAGCCCGCCGTTTCCCCTGATCCTCTGCCCGACCCCATAGCAGCAGCACCAGCGGAACCTTTGACCTGGGATGATGTCGGCATGGAAGGCGATGCGCTTTTCCCTGTCAAAAAAGACGGCCTCTGGGGATTTATCAATAAGGACAGCCAAATCGTCATCCCGCTGCAATTTGAGGAAGTGCAGGCTTTCTCACAAGGTTTTGCTGCCGTGCGCCAAGGCGAACGCTGGGGATTTGTCGATCGTACTGGCGACATGGTCATTGCTCCCGCCTGGCAGGCGGTAAAACCGTTTCGTGATCAACGAGCCGCTGTCCAAGGAGACGATGGGCAGTGGGGCTATATCGACACCGCTGGAAAATTGGTCATCCCTTATCAATTTGACATCGCCCGCAATTTCAGGGATCAAGTAGCCATCGTTACCGCCGATGATCAGTACGGCCTTATCGATCAAGACGGCACTTTTCTCATCGATTGCTGCTGGACGACCATCAGCCTTGCCAATCCGCGTGGATTCTTCACTGCGGTAAATCATGACGGCTATCAGCTTTTCTCCGCCCAAGGTCAGCCCGTGCTCGACCTCCCTGCTCAGCACGCTTTCATGATCAGCGATACACTCTATGCCCTGCAGCGAAATGGCCGCTATACCCTCTGCCGCGCCGCGGATCAGCAGCCCATTACAGAGAAAACTTGGCCTGTCCTGCGCCCTGTCTCAGAGCACAATGTGATCGCCAAAGTTTCCGGCGGCTATCAGCTGCTAACACTGGATGAATCGCAAATCACCCATACCTCTGATACCTGGGATAATATCCACTTTAGTA
>CABVBB010000096.1 GCA_902496505.1 uncultured Peptococcaceae bacterium | reverse complement strand
GTGTATTTGACAGCGCTGGTGGTCATGGGCATCTGTGCCATCTGCTGCGTTTTTTGCAATACTATTTATACGCTGATCATTTTCCGCATGCTCAAGGGTATTGCAGCGGGCTTTATCACGCCGTGCACCATGACGCTCTTGTATATGTATATTCCCCGGGAAAAGCAGGCGGGCTATCTGGGGCTGTCGGTCATGGCCAATTCACTGGGGCCGACCATCGGGCCGACCATTGCGGGCTTTTTGCTCAGCGTGTTCAATTGGCACAGCTTGTTTTTGGTCAATGTGCCGCTGGTGGCAGTGGCCTTTTTCCTGGCATATGGCAGTGTGCCGAAAGGCAATGTGCAGGACAATGGACGGCTGGATTTCAAAGGCATCGTCATCGTAGCAGTGGGCACAGCATTGATCCTGGTGGCCTTCACCAAGGTGGAGGACTGGGGCTGGGTTTCCGCAGCTTTCTGGGTGACCGTTCTGGCGGGCATCATCCTGATCGCCCTCTTTATGCGCATGGAATATCAGAGTCAGACGCCGCTGCTCAATTTTAAAGTTTTTCGCTACAAACCGTTTGCAATGACCATCCTGGTCACCTGTACCATGCAGATGACGTTCACCATCATGCCGCTTTTGATGGCGGTATATCTCCAGACCATTCAGGGGCATACGCCGCTGGAGGCGGGCCTGATCCTCTGTCTGCCAGCCATGTGCATGGTGGCGGCCAATTATATATCGCGGCTTTTGATCAAGAGTTTTACGAATAAAACGCTGATCATCGGCGGACTTTTGCTTGCGGTCTGCGGCAACTTTGCCATGAGCCGGGTAGGGGTGAGTACCGGCGTTTTCTGGATCATCCTCTTCATGGGACTTCGCTATTTCGGCATCGGCTTGGTCAATATGCCGCTGACTGACTACGGCATGAGCATCATCCCCATTCGCCTGTCTGGCCATGCTTCGTCTATGCTGAGCTGGTGCAGACAATTGAGCTCCGTGATCTGGCTGTCCATGCTGACGGCGCTCCTCAGCTTCCGTATGGCTTACCATTACACAGCCAACGGCAATGTGGGCGCAGGCGTCGAGGGCTCAGCTGCGTATAATTTCGCCCAAATGCAGGCGGTCAATGATGTCTTCTTCACCTTGGTCCTGGCGCTGCTTTTGACTGTTTTTCTGGCAACATTCATCAAAAACCAAAAGCCCTGCCGCGACTGCGAACCGACTGAATAATAAACAAGCGCTCCTTTCCAGTGAAGGGGGCGCTTTTTAGCGTGTCCAAAACTCGTGATTATTTTTCCAGCATTTGCCGCATACTTATAGGCAGAGGATCAAAAAGGAGGTTTCCCTATGAGTAAACAAATGGCGATGCACCCGGCTGCTGGATGGGATCTCAGGCTGTGGCTCAAAGAAGCGGCAGGCAGACGGCACCAAATGGCGGCGGAGCGTGATCTATGGGCGGAGGAGCTCTTGCAGCAGATCACTGAGGCCAAGGTCCAGTGGCAGAATCTCCAGCGCGTTTATAATGAGGTGTCTGACCCGCGGGTAGTGGAGCACGTCATCTTGCAGCTGCAGGCGACAGAAAGCCGCTACGGGTATCTCTTGCAGCTCAGCAAAGAGGCCAGACTGCGTCAAGAAACCATCGAGCTGCGCTAGAGAACGGCTGGCATATTTGGCCGGGACGGGCATATATATTACCAGCAGGTTTGAGAGGGGGAAGAGGATGTTAGGCATGGGTTTCGCTATCGTTCTGGCCGTGCTGATCGTGAGCTTTCTGGTCTATATCCTGGTGCGCCTGGCCTCTGCGCCGGTGCAGCTGGTGATGAAGCTGGCGGTCAATTCGATCATGGCCGTCGTTTTTTTGTGTATATTGAGTGTGGTCGGAGAAATGTGGTCGTATCATTTGCCGGTCAATCCAGTGACCGTGCTCATCATTGCCATCTTGGGCATCCCGGGACTGATCTTGGTCGCCTTGCTCAATTTCTTGTTCATCTGAGCGTCAAAAAAGCCCCCTGTTTGGCGGATAAATAAAGAAGCAGTGTTGCAGCAAAGCCAGCCGAGTCAGTCTTTGCTAATGAGTGAAATAGGCGGAAAAGCCCTAAAATGGCTTTCCCGCCTATTTCAATTTTAAGAAAAGAAACGTTCAAAATCAGAAGGAGAGCGGTCAAGTATTTTGAGAGACTCGCTGCCTTGTCCACTCACTAAGTGGGACAGGAGGCGGCAGTCAAGGCTGGGGGTAAACCCGTTCATTTCAGCCTTTGGTGAGGGCTTTTTCTATCGTCTTGATCTTTGGCGATGGGGAAGCAGCATTCCGTCAGATAATCGGCGGGATCGGTAGTGCTGCCGGGGCCGACATGGTAGATGCTGAACATGGTGTCAGTGAAATGGTAGTGATTGGCTTCGCACCATTTGAGAGCGGCCAGATTGACTTGTGTGATCTGGTCATAAGGCCCGCTGAAGGTCACAGAGGCGTAGGTCATGGCGGGAAGCTCTTTGAAATGGACATGAGCGGTATCAGTATACTGACCCGTGACAGCCAGCTGGACCTCCACATCAGGGCGGCCTTCGGTATACTCCTGATCATGATAGAGCGCCATGCAGCAGGGAGGCGCAGGCTGTTGGAGAGATTGGGCGGAGAGCTCAGAGAAGAGCTTTTGCCAAAGCAGTCCTTCATCTTCGTAGCGGTCGATATGATCTCTGAGGCTGGCGACCTGACGGGCAGGCAGATTTTTGAGCGTAACAGGATAGGTCATGGGGAATTCATTCCTTTCTAATTGGGTAAGGGCAGTATCCAGAAGCTGGAGCTGCGTTTGCAGAGCGGTCATTTGCGCGGAGCAGCTGGTGCGGCGTGCTTTGAGCGTCTGGAAGAGCAAGGGCAGGTCATCGCACTGGGGGAGCAGGAGCTTGATCTCTTGCAGGGACAAGCCCAGAGCTTGGAAAAAACGGATCAGACTGACCTGGGTCAGCTGCTCTGGCTGATAATAGCGATAGCCGTTTGAGGGGTCGATGACCGCTGGCGGCAGCAGGCCGATATCATCGTAGTGCCTGAGCATGCGGATGCTCAGCTGTGACAGCTTGGAAAATTCACCGATCTTTAACATGAGGCGCCTCCTTAGGTTTCATTTGAGCTCATTTAGAGCATAAAGCCTCCCATAGGGGGAGAGTCAAGCCCCAATTTTGGGCAATAAAAAAATTCCTGCCCGAAGGCAGGAAGGATGTTGGAGCGATTTAAAGATGTTTATCCAGTTCAGTGTCGATCTCAGGATATTTTTCGGGGACAGGAGCATTGATGATGCGGCCGCGGGTGACGACTATATCCAGCTGGCGCAGGGCCTGGAGATCTGCTAAGGGGTCGTTTTGGCTGACGATGAAGTCTGCGCATTTGCCGGGCGCGATGGTGCCGGTCACCTCTCCGATGCCAGCGATCTGGGCGTTGACCTCGGTGGCGGTGTGGAGCGCGTAGGCTGTGGAGACGCCGCAGTATTTGTGGAAATAATAGAGCTCGCGCCACATATCGTAATGGGTGATGTAGGGGCAGCCGGTATCTGTGCCTAAGCCTACGGGGATGCCGCGCTCCATGCAGGTCTTAGCGCAGGCGACGACGCCTTTAAAAACGATGGTGCCGTTGTATTGCTCCATCTCGGAAATGTGGCAGACCTCAGGATCGAAGGCCACGAAGGGGATGGAGGGCGAGATAGTGGCCACAAAGCTGGCGGAGCGTTCCTGATAAAGCGCTAGGATCTCTTCGTCAGGCTCAGCGCCGTGCTCGATGGTATCGACGCCGTTGGCCAGGGCTACCTGCACGCCCTGCGGGCTCTCCACATGAGCGGCGACCTGAAGGCCGAGACGGTGCGCTTCGGCGCAGGCGGCTGCGACATAGTCGGCGGGCATTTTGAGCTCGCCCGGTTCGCCTTTGACTTTGGCATCTAAGACGCCGCCGGTGACCATGAGCTTGATCAGGTCAGGCTGATCTTGGGCGATCTTTTGCACATAGGCGCGGGCTTCTTCGGCGCTGTTAGCGATATAAGCCAGCGTTCCAGCCATGTGGCCGCCAGGCACGGAGACCGCCATATTGGACGCCAGGATGCGCGGGCCGTCCAATTCGCCGCGTTGGATGCGATTACGCAGCTGGGTGTCGATGTTTTGGATGCCGCCGACAGTGCGGATGGTGGTCACGCCGCTGTATAATTCCGTCTGCGCGGATTTGACGCACATGGTGTAGAGATACTGGACCAGGGCAGCGGGATCTTTGGCCATATCAGCTGCTGCTGCAGCGAGATCCACCGGCTGGCCGTCGCCAGGCAGATGGACGTGCAGATTGATCAGTCCAGGCATGATGTAGCGGCCGGCCAGATCGATGATGTCATAACCAGTGAGATCTGTGCCTTGTTCGACGATGGCCTCGATTTTTTCGCCGTCCGTTAGAATGATGCGATCTGTCTGTGGAACCATGTCTTTGGTGCCATCCAAAATGATACCGTTGATATAAGCATAACGCATAAAATGCGCCTCCTTGATGAATAATGTAAAAATAGTTAAATGGCTTAATTATTTGCCTTAAGCATAGACGCCCAGCATTTTTTTGTCAAGCGCTAGTTTTGGGGCCATATGCCAAAGAAAAAGACCCTTCGGAAAGGATCTCTCCAAAGGGCCAGGCAAGGGTCATGCAGTGTGCCTTGCGTTTGCTTGCGGTCGCAAAAGATGCGCAGGACTTATTTGCCGAAGAGACCTTTGAGCTTACCCATGAAGCCCTGTGGTTTCTCGCCTAAGATCGCAGCGATCTCTTTTTTGATGATGGTTTGGTTGATAGCGCCGGGGATAGCTTCGTTCAGCTCGCCGTTTTTGAAGAAGACGGACTGCGGAACGCCGATGAGCTTCAAGCTTTTGAATAAGGCTAAGCCATCCTCAGTGTGGACATCAATGTTGTAAAAATTGATGCGGTCATCGTTTTCATATTGCTTGGCGACTTCCTCCATCATTGGAGCCAGTTCTTTGCAAACGCTGCAGGTTGGTTTGGAAAAGACAACAACGCAGGTCTCTTTGTCTTCGTTGATGATCTCGTCGTATTCCTTTGCCGTGATGTGCGTTAAATTCATGATTATCACTCCTCATACGATATACTTTCATTGTAACCGATATAAGATGATTTTTCAAATGTCTTTTTGCAATTTTGCGCTTTTATTGTGCGCCAGTGCACAATGTCGCTGACAAAAGTGGGGGAATTTTTGCCGGAATGTGTGGATAAAAAGCCAAACTTGGCAGTAATTGCTGAGCATGTGGATAAATCCACCAGGCGAAAATGGCGGTGTGAAGCATTATCCACAAAGTTATCCCCATTATCCACAGCCTTGGGGACAAACTTATCCACCGCTTGTGTGCAGAATGCAAAAAAACGGTGCAAATCATGACCGTATCTGCTAAAATAAAGAAAGCAAAAAAAGAGAGGCGGTGAAATAAGGTGCTAGCACAATATCGTACAGTGGGCAAGAGCGGTGAGGCGGAGCTGGTGATCGAAAAATCGCAGTTCATTGGCTATGCGGCGCCGGCGGTCACTGAGGAAGAGGCGCTGGAATTCATCCAGGCCATCAAGAAAAAGCACCGCGATGCGACGCACAACGTTCCGGCGTATGTCATCGGTGAAAACAACGATATCCAGCGCTTTTCGGACGACGGTGAGCCCTCCGGCACAGCGGGCGTACCCATGCTGGAGGTGCTCAAAAAAGAAGATCTGCGGGACACCGTGCTGGTGGTGACCCGCTATTTCGGCGGCATCAAGCTGGGTACCGGCGGCTTGGTGCGTGCTTACACCAAAGCTGCTAAGCTGGCGCTGGAGGCGGCAGGCATCGTGACCTGCGAGCTGCACCAGATCGTGCAGGTGGAGATCGACTACACTCTTTTGGGCTTTATGCAGAATCAGCTGCGTGCCCAGGATCTTGCGCTCAAAGATACCCTTTATACCGATGTGGTGGCGCTTTTGGTCTGGGTGCCTGTGGAAAAAGTGGAGGACTTCTGCGCCCAATGTGTGGAATGGACCAACGGACGCTGCACCATCGAGCGGCAGGAGCTGGCTTATCGGGAAAGATCTGACCAAGAAAGAAACGCGGAGTCCTGAGACTGGTCGAGATTTTTTCTGATTAAGGTAATTTTTTTTGCTATGAACGGTTGTTTTTACTGCCGTTATATGCCATAATAAATACGAAATAGAAGAAACCGTGTGCAGAGAAGGGACGAACAAACATGGCTGTTACATCCGAAGAATTGAGAATAAAAATGTTCGGGGAATTTTCAATCGAATATGGTGGTGACGTACGCTTGGAAGATACTGGGCGCAGCCGGAAAGTCTGGAATCTGCTGGAGTTTCTAGTTGCCAATCGGCACAGCAACATTTCTCAAGAGCAGCTGATCGAGATGCTCTGGAAAAACGAAGATTATGATAATCCAGGCAATGCCCTGAAAAATCTGATCTACCGCCTACGGATGATGCTGACGGACAAGGGGCTTCCCAATCGGGAATACATCGTGCTCAAGCGCGGCGCCTATTCCTGGAACAATCAACTGAAATGCCGCATCGATACAGAAGTTTTTGATGAGGCTTATGCCCATGCTCAGGACGAAAAAGAGCACACAGATGACGAACGGCTTGCGCACTATTTGGAGGCGCTTTCGCTTTATACTGGACGCTTTTTGCCGCGTTCGGCTTATGAAGAGTGGACGATCCCCATCAGCACCTATTACCATAGAGCGTATTTGAACTGCATCGCCGGCGCTTATGAACTGCTGATGGCCAAAGAAGATTATGAGACCATCGTCGAGATCTGCAACCACGCTGTGGTCATCGATCCTTATGATGAAAAACTTTATGAGATGCTCATCACTGCTTTAGTGCGCTTGGGACAGCATCAGACGGCGCTGGATGCCTACCATACCATCACCGATTCATTATATAATGAATTGGGCGTCAACCCCTCGGAGAATCTGCGCAGCCTTTACCGCGATATCATGAAGAGCATCAAAAGCGTGGAGATGGATCTGGCCATCATCAAAGAGGATCTCAACGAGATCAATGCTAAGCGCGGTGCGTATTACTGTGACTACGAGATCTTTAAAAACGTTTACCGTTTTGTCGCCCGCACGGTGACCCGCACTGGCAGTTCTGTGCATATCCTGCTTTTCACCATCACCAATCAGAACAACGACGTACCGGATATCAATCTGTGCAACAACGCCATGCAGGCGCTCAAGGATGCGATCTTCACCTCGCTGCGCCGGGGCGATTCCTTTGCCCGCTACAGCAGCACCCAATACGTGGTCATGCTGCCGGATATCACCCATGAAAATACCCTCAAAGTAGCGG
>CABVBB010000095.1 GCA_902496505.1 uncultured Peptococcaceae bacterium | reverse complement strand
TCTGCTGGTCAAGCCCCTGCTCAGCCAGTGAGATCTGGGCATTGACCAAGGCTTCGGTGAGCTGGGGATAGTCATCGATATCCAGTGATAAATGCTCCCTGAGTGCGGGCTGCAAGGCGGTATCGTCTTCCAAAAGACGCAGACTGGCCCAGTGGCTGTTGAGCCGGCCGGATAAAAGCGGCGCTAGGAGCGGTTCGATCTGGTTCACCGCCTGCTCAATAGTTTGACCATAGTCTAAAGAGAGCTTAGGCGGCTGGAGGGGCTCAGCGCAAACAGCGGCTACCGTATCCATCAGCTCGGTGAGCCCTTGTTTGGCGCGGGCACTGGTGCCCACCACCGGTACGCCCAAAAGTCGGGACAGTGCATCCAGATCGATCTGGATACTTTTGCGGGCGGCTTCATCCAGCAAATTGATGCAGACCACGGTGCGCGGCGCCAGCTCAATAGTTTGCAGCACTAGGTTGAGATTGCGCTCCAGGCAGGTAGCGTCGCAGACGACGATGACCGCGTCGCTGCCGCCGAAGCTGATAAAATCGCGGGCCACTTCTTCCTCTACCGAGCTGGCCTGGAGGGAATAAGTCCCTGGCAGGTCGACGATATGATAGGTGACGTCTTGGTGGATATGCGTGCCGCTGGCATTGGTCACAGTCTTGCCGGGCCAGTTGCCCGTATGTTGGTTGAGTCCGGTCAACGCATTGAAGACGGTGCTCTTACCGGTATTGGGATTGCCGGCCAGAGCAATGACGCGCTGACCGGGCTGAGCCTCCACTCGCGTCAGGCCGCGGTCAATAGCGCCGCGGCCGGTAGAATTGGCGGTTAAGCCCATGGATGGTCACTCCTTTGTAGAGACATGGTAGCGGCGTGCCCGTAGGCACGCCAGCAGAATATATGAGCCGGACGCCCATTACAAGCCTACCACAGCGATGCGGCGGGAATCTTCCTCGCGCAGGGCGATCACAGTGCCGCGGATCAGATACGCGGCGGGATCGCCGGAAGCGCTGTGCTGGAGACAGGTAATGTGGGCGCCGGCAGTAAACCCCAGATCCAACAGACGGCGGCGCATGATGCCCTCAAGCTGCAGTTCAGTGATATAGGCGGACTGTCCGTCGGCTAAGCTGGCCAGAGTGGTTGGTGAGATCATGGTGTTTCAACTCCTTTGACCATAGCAGGAATCAGTGTGGAAATTAACCGCAGGAAACGGATGAACTGATTGGTATAGCATATACGCGGGCAGGGCGATTGGTGACTGTTTCTGCGCAAAATCACCCCTTGCCTCACGCTGGCATATGTTAGAGGAGGCAAGAGACCAAAGGAGGGCGAAGCAATGCGGCAAAATTTTTATACGCTGCGGGGTTATGATCAGATGGATAAACGGGCGCTGTCAGCAGCTATGGAGGATTATTTGGAAATGATCTATCGGCACCAAAGCCAGCAGCTGGCCGTGCGTATCGGTCAATTAGCGGAGCGGCTGCACGTCCAGCCGCCGGCAGCATCCAAGATCGTCAAGCGTCTGAGCGATGCGGGCTATGTCTATCCGCCCGATGCCCAAGGCGTACGGCTGACACCAGCGGGCTGGGAAATGGGCGCATATCTGCTCAAGCGTCACGAGGCGCTCAACCGTTTCTTCTGCCTGCTCAACGAAAGCGAACAAGAATTGGAACTGGTGGAAAAAATCGAGCACTTCATGGATCGGCGCACCGTAGAAAATATTGCCGCGCTTTTGGCGCAGCTGGACGGCGGAGAGCAGTAACTGAGCAGACAGACAAAAAGCGGGACCACGATCATCGCGGTCCCGCTTTTTGGGGTGAAGGTCAGTCTTCCTTGAGGAAGGCGTGGGAATGGATATAAAAGGCTTCTTGGCTTGGCTGGTATTTTTTCTCCAATTTTTCCAGGCTGTCGTCGTAGCGCTGAGCGCAGGCTTCGTCGATCTGCATGACAGGACTGTCGTAGTAATGCCATTTATGGCCGTCCAGCGCGCCGGGGATGAGCTCCTTGACGAGCATCGCTGCCGGATAAGAGCCATCTGCGAGGCTGATATGATACTTGAGGCAGCTTTTGAAGCCGCGGCCGACATAATTATCAGGATCGCCAAAAATAACGATCACGTCATAGCCCAGCTCGAGGGCGCGGGCAAAGGAATATTCCATGAGCTGCCTGCCATAGCCCTGCCGTTGGTATTCGGGCAAAATAGAGACTGGTCCAAAAGTCAGGATCGTCTTCTCCGTGCCCGCTTCATCGACCAGACGCGCTTTGGTGTACATGATATTGCCGATCACCTGGCCATCCAATTCGAGCACGAGAGCCAATTCCGGCACAAAATCTTCGTGCTGCCGCATGATATGGACCAGATAGTGCTCTACACAGCCAGGGATGTAAATATTATAAAAGGCTTGGCGGGTGATCGCTTCGACAATGGGCTGATCATGAGCTTCTTCATTGCGGATCACGATGCATTTTGTTGATGTCATCAGTAAGGGCCTCCTTCGGTATGCTTAGAGATCAGGGAAAAGCGGAGCAAGATGCTAGCTGTAGTTTAGCATAAAGCAGGGGACAAATCCAGCGCGGGTGAGCAGCTTGCACTATCCCCAATGAGCGGTATAATGATAAGCAAAGGGGGCGGCAGGATGTTTAAAATAGGTGAGTTTTCCAAATTGACGCAGGTCTCGATCCGGATGCTGCGCTATTACGATGAGATGGGACTTTTGCCGCCGCAGGCGATCGATCCGCAGACAGGCTACCGGCTGTACGCTGTGGAGCAGATCCCTCTGCTCAATAGGATCGTGTACCTGCGGGATGCCGGCTTTCAGGTGGCGGAGATTGCCAAGGCTTTGCAGGCGCCGGATGAACAAGCGTTTCTGGCGCAGCTTGAGTCCAAATATCGCCAGATCGAGCAGCAGATCCAAGCGGAGCAGGAGAAGCTCAGGCGGCTGGAATTGGCCAAAAAGGCACTTCTTACAGAGGAGAAGGCGCTGCCTTTTCAGATCGTTTTGCGGGCTGTTCCCAGCTATCCTGTCCTAGCCCTGCGGCGCGTGATCCCCAATTATTATGCCGAAGGCGCTCTGTGGCAGGAACTGTCTGCCTTGGCTTCGCAGCGGCACGTATGCTTTACGGAGAAGCCCTTTTCCATCTATCATGATCAAGATTATCGGGAGCGTGAGGTGGATGTGGAGCTTTGCGCACCAGTCAAGAAGCTGGGGAAGGCTTGGGGAGAGCTGCATTTTCGCTGTACAGAGGCAGTGCCGATCATGGCCTGCACCATGGTCTACGGTGATTTCAGCCGTATCGCAGGGGCTTATCAAGCTTTTGCCCGGTGGCTTGAGGATAACAGCCGCTATCAAATAGCCGGGGCTGACCGTCAGATCGTCCACCGCGGCCCGTGGAATGAAAGCGATCCTGAAAAATATTTGACAGAGTTACAGATCCCCGTGCAGCTTACGGCCGATTTTTGAGGCTTGACTCTCTCAGGGTGTGAGGGTTTAGAGTGAGGGCATACCCAACCTGAGGAGGAGATCATATGGAAGGATTTCAAGTACGACCTATTGGCACAGTGCATCAAGAAGAAAACGGGGCTTTTATCAAGATCGAGGAGGCATTTATCCCGGCCTTGCAGGGGCTGGAGGGATTTGGCCACGTGAGTGTGCTCTGGTGGTTCAGCCAATGTACTGACGAGGAAGCGCGCGCTGTCCTAAAAGCGCCCCAGCCCTATAAGGGTGCGCCGGAAGTCATGGGCATCTTTGCCACCCGCGCACCATCAAGGCCCAATCCCATTGCCTTGTCCACGGCCGAAGTCCTGGATATCGACCAGGCAAACGGCATACTGCGCTTAGCCTATATCGATGCGTTAGACGGCACGCCGGTACTGGATATTAAGCCCTATACGCCCAGCTTAGATCGTGTGGAAACGCCCCGCGTGCCCCGGTGGTGCAGCCATTGGCCCCAAAGTATCGAGGCCTCCGGCGATTTTGACTGGGAGGCGGTTTTTAATTTTTAAAGGCGCTTATTTTTCTGTCAGAAAAAAGTTTTGAGAAAAGGTTTGCAATCTGAATAGAAGTGTGTTAGACTAAGTACATTGGTGTTCAGGATAGAACAAGAAAATACAAGACTTATGAATGATGATACATTTTTAACCGAAAGCCCAGCTTTCCAAGATGTTGAGTTACCAGTGGAGATTTTGGCCATTTTCTGTGTTGTTTTTCGGATACTAAAATAAAATTTTTTGGAGGTTTTCTCTCATGAAAACAGGTACAGTAAAATGGTTCAACAATGAAAAAGGTTATGGCTTTATTTCCGTAGAAGGCGGCGACGATGTATTCGTACATTTCTCCGGTATCGCTGGCGACGGCTTCAAATCCTTGGAAGAGGGTCAGGCTGTTCAATTTGATGTGACCGCAGGCGCTCGTGGCGACCAGGCTGTCAACGTCGTTCGTTTATAAGATATTGGCGTAAGCCAAACCATAAATGAAAAAGTAAAAGAGCTGAAGCAGCACCACACGGTGTGCTTCAGCTCTTTTTTTTGTGCGGCTGCCGCTAAAAAGCCATTTTAACGTATGATGATGCCAGTAGAGGATGGAAGCCTCCAGGGAGCAGGTGAAGCTATCATTTGGGTCAAAAGAGCCGCCGTCAGTGATACTCATAGCCGTCCTCAAGAATCGTGCCTTCATCTGTTTTAGGAATAGACATCTTTCGTCCATTGAAGTTGATCGTGAGCGCTTTGCGGAAGGGATGGAAGACGACCTCTTGATCTTCAAAATAGGCGCGATCAGCATCTATCTCGCAGGAGAGAAAATAAAGATGATCGCCCCGGTCTTCTACATGGCCTCGGATGTGCTGGTCATGCTTCCGGTCGGTAAAATAAAAGGTCTCTTCATCCTGACTGATGGCCAGCCAGGCACCAGGCCAAGCGTAGGTCCCCTTAAACGTATTGGTCACCTGGTATGGATTATAGAAAACAGTGGCCTGCAAAAACAGTCCGATGATGAGTAAGATCACGGCTCCGGTCAAAAGGCGCGATTTAGTCGTGCTTTTCATGGTCCATTCCCCTCCTTTACGCTTCATTATACCCAAATCGCTGGGCGCTGGCAATCACGGACTGCTTATCTGGTAGCGTGTCCGGCGGTGCTGTGCTATAATGATCTCGATAAAAGTGCAGAGGGAGGCGGTCGTTTTGGCTGAGCGGTATGAGTATATCCGGTTTTATTGGCAGTATATCGACGAGGAGACGCCGGTGATCCTTTTTTACGAGGTGGATCTGGACAATGAGCGCTATGCGCGGCGGGCGTTGGAGGTCTTTGCGGACAGGAGGATAATGCCGATCGTGGATGACGGCGCGGAGTTTGTCACGGAGGCGCCGGTGCCGCCGATCGAGGAGATCGATCAGGAAGAGGAGTTTTTCGCCGAGCGCATTACGCCAGCAGAGTTCGAGGCGGTCTATAACAGCACGGTCTATGACGGCAGGGTCTGCTTTGATGTAAAAGAGCTGAAACGCTTGCCGCGCTCCTGAGCAGGCGCGCAGGCTGTGCCGGGGCGTTTGGCGGCTAAGCCCGGTGTTTCACGTGAAACAAACATTTGTTTCATTGGGAGCGATTTTAGGCGCTGATCCTTCGGTGGAAATCCCTGCAAAATTTTTTGTAAAAAATGCTTGCATTATCCTAGATCCTCTGTTATAATAAATTTCGTTCTCTGATGGGGATTCGCCAAATGGTAAGGCACCAGACTCTGACTCTGGCATTCTACAGGTTCGACTCCTGTATCCCCAGTTATGACAAAAGCCCTTCGATTTTTGATCGAAGGGCTTTTTTTGTGCGCTTGAAGGACGGAGGCCAGAGCAGGCTAAGAATAAAAATCTGCACGGGCAGTGAGAAAAAACGCTTATTTTTTGGAAAAAGTGGTTGATTTTTTAGGGACAACGCGGTAATATATGTATTGTTAGCACTCGACCAAGAGGAGTGCTAACAAATAAACATTATTATGACGTGAGAAAGAGGATGAACGATCATGGAGAAGACAGAATTCAAAGCGGAATCAAAGCGTTTGCTGGACTTGATGATCAATTCGATCTATACCCATAAAGAAATATTCCTGCGGGAGATCATCTCCAATGCCAGCGATGCCACAGACAAACGGTATTATAATGCACTGGTGAGAGGTGAGACAGGCTTGTCGCGGGACATGCTGCCCATCGATATCGCAATCGACGAGGAAGCGCGCACGCTGACTGTAAGCGACCACGGCTGCGGCATGACCAAAGACGAGCTCATCAACAATTTGGGCACCATTGCCAAGAGCGGTTCACTGGCTTTCAAGCAGGAAAATGAAAAAATGGAAGATGTGGATATCATTGGCCAATTCGGCGTGGGCTTTTATTCCGCCTTCATGGTCAGCAAAAATGTCAAGGTCATCACCAAAAGTGAAGAGACCGGCGAGGCATATTGCTGGGAGTCCGAAGGGGCGGACGGCTTTACCGTGACGCCGGCCGAGCGTGCGGAGATCGGTACGGACATCATCATGACCATCAAAGAGAGCACCGAAGAAGAAAATTACGACAGCTATCTGGACGGCTACCATATCAGCCGCCTGATCAAGAAATATTCCGATTACATTTCCTATCCCATCAAAATGGCTATGCAGCGCAAACGGGCCATCGAAGGGTCTGACCCAGACAATATCCAGTATGAAGATTATACTGAGATCGAGACGCTGAACAGCATGGTGCCGATCTGGAAAAAATCCAAAAGCGAGGTCACGCAGGAGGATTACAACCGTTTCTACAGAGAAAAATTCTTTGACAGCGTGCCGCCGGCCCGGGTCATCTACACCAGCACCGAAGGAACAGCGACTTATAATGCGCTGCTCTTCGTACCGGCAGAACCATTCTACAATTATTACAGCAAGAATTTTGAAAAGGGCTTGCAGCTGTATGCCAACGGCGTGCTGATCATGGAGAAATGCGCCGATCTTCTGCCCGATTACTTCAGCTTCGTCCGCGGCATCGTGGATTCGCAGGATCTGACGCTGAATATTTCCCGCGAGACCTTGCAGCATGACCGCCAGCTCAAGATCATCGCTGCCAATGTGGAGAAAAAGATCAAATCCGAATTAGAAACCTTCCTGAAAAACGATCGGGAGAATTACGAGAAATTCTATAAAGGCTTCGGTACGCAGCTCAAATACGGCGCCTATGACAATTACGGCGCAGGCAAGGAGACGGTCAAAGATCTCTTGCTCTTCTACTCTTCCAGCGAAGAAAAACTGGTCAGCTTAGCCGAGTATGTCTCCCGCATGAAGGAAGAGCAGAAATATATCTATTATGTCTGCGGCAACAGCATCGATCAGATCAATACC
>CABVBB010000094.1 GCA_902496505.1 uncultured Peptococcaceae bacterium | reverse complement strand
TAAAGGCGGTAAAGCGTATTGGGGCCGACTTGGTAATCCCAAAGCACGCCGACATCGGTCTCGAGGAATTTTTCTAAGACGTAGATATTGCTGCTGTCCAGCATGGTGGCGATGCGGGGTTGGCCTTCGCGCTTGAGCAGAGGCTGGAAGATGGTCTGATCGATACGGGAGTCGATGATGGTAGGATAGCGGCAGGCTTCCTGTAAGGTGACGCTTTTTTGGCGGGCCAGCGGGGATTTTTTGCTGCACCAGAGGAAGGGCTGGCCTTCAAACAGCGGATGAAAGGTCAGTTCTGGCGCGAGCGGCGTCAACTTGGCGAATTCGCCGCTGTATTGGTGGATGAAGATCAGATCAGCCTCAGCCTGGGCAAGGGCTTCCAGCATCTCGCGGGCGGAGCGGGTCTCTACGCTGAAGGTGACCTGGGGATAGCGCTTTATGAAGTGGCTGAGCAGTTGGGGCAGGATCATGGCGCGCAGAGGATTGGAGGCCAGGAGACGGAGATGACCGCTGATGGCTGGGGGCTCTTGCACACCTTGGACGGTTTCAAGGAATTCCTGCTGCAGCTGGATCATTTTTTCGGCAAAATCCAGCACCTGATAGCCTTTTTCGGTCAAGGTGACGCCTTTGACCGTACGGTTGAGGAGCTGTACGTCCAACTCCTGCTCGAGATTTTTGAGAGCTGAGCTCAGCGCCTGACGAGTGACGTGGAGATTTTCGCAGGCAACGGTCAGCGAGGGACAACGGTGGACTTCAATCAAAAATAACAGTTGTTCAAAACGCATAAAATGACCTCCTCTTCAGGACATACTGTGGTGGTGTTGGATTCAAGCGATTGTGTCAAAACCCATAAGTTGTAACACATAGGCTGCAAAAAGAGGTCTATTGCCAAAAAATGCGCTTACAAGCAAACCTGAGAGGGTGAAGGAGGGTCATGGGCGCAGAAAAAGGCGGTGTCAAAAGTGATAAGTTTTGACACCGCCTGGGTTAAAAAAATAATATATGGAAGTTATTTCTTATTATAGGGCATTTTGGCGGCAATGTACAGGGCTAATTCGACAATACGGGAAAGCAGGATGGTGCAAGAAATTTTTGCAGCTGGCGGCAAGCGGCCGAAAACGCTTGCTTTTTTTGTATGACCAAACAGTATAAGATGAATGCATGGAACAAATAAACACAACTGTAGGAACGTCAAAGGAGTGAAATGGAATGGTACAAAGAAAGGCGCTGACGGACAAGATTTTATTGCTGGGCGTCGATGGTATGGACCCCAGACTGACCCGCAAATATGTAGACGCAGGCAAAATGCCCAACGTCAAAAGCTATTTGGAGCGGGGCGCAGCTAGAGAAGATCTGACGCTTTTAGGGGGTCACCCTACGGTGACACCGCCGATGTGGACAACGCTGGCCACAGGCTGCTACGCTAATGTGCACGGCATCACGGGATTTTTCCGGCAGTCGAAAAAATCACTGGATACGATCGACTATAATCTGGATTCACGGCTTTGCCACGCAGAACCTTTGTGGAATGTCTTTGCTGAGGCAGGCAAAAAAACATTGGTCTGGCATTGGCCGGGCAGTTCTTGGCCGCCTACCTCAGACAGCCCCAACCTCATGGTCGTTGACGGTACTTCTCCCGGCAGCGTGGGCATGGCTGTGGCTCAGGTAGAGCCAGAATTTTTACTGGGTGCCAATGAATCCATCGCAGAGGTCACTTTTAAGGAAAAGGCCGCGGGAGATGCGACAGCGCCCTGTGTGATCAATGATTTGGATCTGGGCGAGGAAAAAGGCAAGGGCGAGACGATCAGCCTGGAGGATATGGATACCTCGATGTCCATGCAGACCTTGATCCTGCGGGAAACGCAGAAGACGACCAATTTCACCGAGACCCCGCTCAATCTGGCTCAGTCTCCCATCAAGCCAGCCAGCGGCTGGGCGGCGGCACCAGCAGATGCTAAAGAATTTACCCTGCTGCTAAGCAAAGGGTTGATCCGTCGGCCGGGTCTGATCCTCAAAGGGGAAAACGGTCAGTATGACAAGGTCGCTATTTATAAGAATAAAAAAGAGACAGATCCTATCGTCACGCTGACGACTGGCGTGATGGTCAGAGAAGTGGTGGATGAAGCCATCAAAGGCGACAACCATTATAAGGTCAACCGCAATATGAAGGTGCTGAGTTTGGATGGTGACGGCAGTCAGCTGTCTATGTGGATCTCTGCGGCCATGGATATGGAAAACGACAGCGTCTATCATCCACGGGAATTATTCAAGGAAATCACCGAAAATGTGGGCTTCCCGCCGCCAACCTCACAGGGCGGCTGCCAGGATAAGGTGCTGATCACCGACTGTATGTTGGATAACTGGTATGTGACAGCGGATTGGCAGTCAGCAGCTATCCTGCATCTGATCGACAATCGGGAGTTGGACGTTGTATTCTCTCACTTCCACGCCATCGATCTGCAAAGCCATATGTTTGTCAAACACTTGGCTGAGCGGGAATTCAATCGTCTGCCCCATGAAGCGTATGAGAAATTCATGGAGGATATTTACGTGCAGACAGACTATTATCTGGGCAAATTCCTGCACCTCTTGGATGAGGGCTGGACGATCCTTATCTTCTCTGACCATGCGCAGGTCGCACCGAAGCATGATATCCCCTTCCTGGCAGACTGCTCAGGCGTCAATGTCCGCGTCATGCAGGAGTTGGGCTTCACCGTGCTCAAGACCGATGCAGAGGGCAATGAACTGCCAGAGATCGATTGGACCAAGACACGGGCCATCGCGTCTCGTGAGGAGCATATCTATATCAATCTCAAAGGCCGCGACGAACATGGTATAGTGGACCCGGCGGATAAGTACGAATTAGAGGAAGAGATCATGACCGCGCTTTACGGCTATCGTGATGCCAAGACCGGCCATCGTGTCGTCTCTGTGGCGCTGCGCAATCGTGACGCTGTGCTCTTGGGGCAAGGCGGACCGGAAGCGGGCGATATCTGCTACTGGCTGGCAGAGGGCTACAACTTTGACCATGCCGATTGTCTGTCCACTACTTTGGGTGAGGGCGACACCTCGGTATCGCCGATCTTTATCGCCTCTGGCCGCGGCATCAAGCAAGGTTTCTACACGGACCGCTATATCCGTCAGATCGACTTTGCCCCGACCGTTGCCATCTTGGGCGGCGTGAGAATGCCGGCACAGTGCGAAGGCGCACCGGCTTATCAAATATTAGAACAGGACGTTTAAACAAAGGAGCGAATGAACATGCTGCAAAGAAAAGCTTTAACGGACAAAATTTTACTGCTGGGCGTCGATGGCATGGACCCCAGACTGACCCGCAAATATGTGGATGAAGGCAAGATGCCTAATGTCAAAAAATACTTGGAGCGAGGCGCAGCCAGAGAAGACTTGACGCTTTTGGGCGGTCATCCGACCGTTACGCCGCCGATGTGGACGACGCTGGCCACAGGCTGCTATGCTAATGTGCACGGCATCACCGGTTTCTTCCGTCAATCCAAAAAAGCGCTGGATATCATCGAGTACAATATCGATTCTCGTTTGTGCCATGCTGAGCTTTTGTGGAATGTCTTTGCGGAAGCAGGCAAGAAGACATTAGTTTGGCACTGGCCCGGTTCCTCTTGGCCGCCAACCTCCGACAGCCCCAATCTGATGGTCGTTGACGGTACCTCTCCCGGCAGCGTGGGCATGGCTGTGGCGCAGGTCGATACAGAATTTTTGCTGGGCGCTAATGAAACGATCCCCGAAGTCACCTTCAAAGAGAAAGCTGCTGGTGATGCGGCAGCCCCCTGCGTCATTGAAGATCTGGATCTGGATGAAAAGCCAAAGAGTGAGACCATCAGCTTGGACGATATGGATACCTCCATGTCCATCCACACCTTGATCGTTCGGGAAAGCCAGAAGGGCACCAATATGACCGAGGCGACGCTGGACTTGGTGCAGTCTCCTTTGAAACCAGCCAGCGGCTGGGCTGCTGCACCGGCTGACGCGAAGGAATTCACGCTATTGCTCAGCAAAGGGCTGATCCGCCGTCCGGGCCTCATCCTCAAAGGCGAAGGCGGCAAATATGACCGTGTAGCCATCTATAAGAGCAAGAAGGAGACCGAACCGATCGTGGTCATGACCCCTGGCGTCATTGCCCGTGAAGTAGTGGATGAAGCCGTCAAGGGCGACAATCGCTACAAAGCCAACCGCAACATGAAGGTGCTTAGTTTGACCGAAGACGGCAGCCAGCTGTCCATGTGGATCTCTGCGGCTATGGATATGGAAAACGACAGCGTGTACCATCCCAAACGTTTATTCAAAGAAATCACCGAAAACGTCGGCTATCCGACCCCGACCTCCATGGTGGGCTGCCAGGATAAGCTTTTGATCACCGATTGTATGCTGGACAACTGGTATGTGACGGCGGATTGGCAGGCTGCGGCGATCCATCACTTGATCGAGACGGAAGACTTAGACGTTATTTTCTCCCACTTCCACGCCATCGACCTGCAAAGCCATATGTTCGTCAAGCATTTGGCAGATAAGCCTTTCAACCGTCTGCCTCATGAAGCGTATGAAAAATTCATGGAAGATATCTACGTCCAGACCGACTACTATCTGGGCAAATTCCTCCACTTCCTGGATGATGGCTGGACCATCCTCATCTTCTCCGACCATGCCCAGGTCGCGCCGAAACACGATATCCCCTATTTGGGCGAGATCTCCGGCACCAATGTCAAGGTCATGCAGGAACTGGGCTTCACCGTCCTCAAAAAAGACGAAAACGGCAACGATCTGCCCGAGATCGATTGGACCAAGACCCGTGCTGTGGCTTCCCGCGAGGAACACATCTATATCAACCTCAAGGGCCGCGATCCCCAAGGTATCGTTGATCCAGCAGACAAGTACGAATTAGAAGAAGAGATCATGACCGCGCTCTATGGCTATCGTGATGCCAAGACCGGCCACCGCGTCGTAGCTGTGGCGCTGCGCAACCGTGACGCTGTGCTCTTGGGTCAAGGCGGACCAGAAGCGGGCGATATCTGCTACTGGCTGGCAGAGGGCTACAACTTTGACCATGCTGACTGCCTGTCCACCACTTTGGGCGAGAGCGACACTTCAGTATCGCCGATCTTCATCGCCTCCGGCCGCGGCGTGAAGCAGGGCTTCTACACCGACCGCATCATCCGTCAGATCGACTTTGCGCCGACAGTGGCTGTCTTGGGCGGCGTGAGGATGCCAGCGCAGTGCGAAGGCGCTCCGGCTTATCAGATCTTGGCCGAAGAATATTGAACCATTCCGCTCTAAAAATAGTTAAGCCTTGAACCATTACTGTTGGGCAGCCCGGTGCGACGTGCGGTCGTCCTGGCTGCCATTTTTTTTATTGAACAAAGGAGTGAGACTGATGGATTTTTCTTTTCAGGCGCAGGGCCGGGTGGAGATGCTCAAAGGCCGGGCCAAACGCTGCGTCTGCAAATACTGCGGCGGACGCTTGCGGCTGAAACGTATCATTTTCAGCGATCATGAGGATGCCCGCGTGGAGATCTACTGTGATAATTGTGAACGCATCGAATACGGCGTAGAGCAGGAGATCTACCAAAGCGCCCGCTATTTCGTTGACGAACTCAAATTCAACTGCTACCCCAATCAGGACGCCAATGAGAGCACCCGACGCATGACCATCGCCAAGGTCTGCGAGATCATGGCCTGGGAGAACAAAAACCTGGGGCTGTTGGACCGGGACGGCTTCCGCGTGCCCTTGGAAGTCAACGGCAATATCCTGGGCGAATGCATCATTTTGACCGATGAAGACCTGCTGGAAGATGAGGCGGACTAAGGAGAGGATACTATGGAGCAGATGATGATCAAGACTCACGGTCTCGGCTGCCAGGCTGGTTTTAAATATTTGCTCAAGGATATCAACTGGGAGGTGCGCCAGGGCGAGCATTGGGCTGTCTTCGGCATGAATGGCTGCGGCAAGACCACGCTTTTGTCCATCATTGCCGGATTCAAAAAATACACGCACGGCGAGCTGGAGGTCTTTGGCCAGCCCTACACGGCGGAAAATATTTTAGCGATCCGCCGGCGTATCGGCTGGGTCAGCAGCTCATTTTTCGATCGTTACTACAGTAAAGAATCCGCGCTGGATATCGTGCTTTCAGGTAAATTCGGCACCTTTGGCCTGGACTTCGATATCACTGAGGCTGATGTGATCAAGGCCAAGGCGCTCTTGGAAGAACTGCACGTGCCGGATAAGATCGACCAACCCTTTCAGCAGCTCTCTAAGGGCGAGCGGCAGAATGTCCTCATTGCCCGGGCATTATTTCCCAACCCCGACATCCTCGTCCTAGACGAACCCTCATCTGGGCTGGATGTGATGGCCCGCGAGCATTTGCTCAACACCGTGCGCGACTTGGCGGAGCATACCAAGGTGACCATTATTTACGTGACGCACTACACCGAAGAGATCTTGGATATCTTCCAGCATACGCTCCTGCTTCGAAAAGGGCAGGTCTACGCCCAAGGGCGCACGGAAGAGATGTTCACCGAGCCCATGATCAGCGAATTTTTGGGCTATCCTGTGACGATCAAGCGCCAGGACGGCCAATTCCAGATCCAGATGGAAGCCTGCTCACGGGTCAAAGAACTCTTGGAAGGGAGGGAGGCCTGATGACCGGCAATATGCAGATGATGATGAAATTCCGTGACTTGCAGGTGGCGGAGGACTTTTCCAAAATGGCCGAGCTGGGCTATCTGGACAAAGAATTCACCATGTACGGCGCGGCTTTTGGCGAGGATGGCAGACGGCGCTATATCGTCACCGGCGATCTGGATAAGCTCTATGATTTTGACAGCGCCTGTACAGAAACGCAGACCTACCTGACGCCGCTCTTGACGCTGACCAAGGTCTGTCCTGTGCCCTCAGGCTGTGATGACGACATCGCCCGCACGGTCAAGGTGGATCTGGCCAAAAAGCTGGCGGATGTCTATTCAGAGGAATTTTTTGCAGCAGCAGACACTTTGGCGCAGGCAGCAGAAGCCACTGATGCGGCCGAACCCTTGCTCAGCGCTTGGCAGGAAAGGCTGGAGGGCATCTTTATAGAAGAAAAGCTCCAGTTATTTGAAGGACTGGCCCGTTATGCCTTCCGCCGCCGCGTGCTGCGGGAAGAGACCTATCGCGGCTACCAAGGCTGGCTGCGGCAAACCCGGCGAGAAATGGAAGACGACGTGGTGGTCAAGGATCTTTTCGAGCGCACCTTTTATGGCTACGCCCAATGGGCAGACGGAGAAAAGCCGCGCTACATCACCAATGCCAACAAAGGCAGCGTTTACCGCAAATGGCAGCAGG
>CABVBB010000093.1 GCA_902496505.1 uncultured Peptococcaceae bacterium | reverse complement strand
CCTCCGGCTACGCCTACATGATCATGGGCCCGCTGTGCTTGGGGCTGTGCATCTCGCTGGATGGGGTGAAGAAAAAATTAGGCGCAGGCATTGCCGCAGCAGTGATGATCGGCGGCTGTACCTCACACGCTTACACCTATCAGGTGGCCGCCTGGGCTGTCATCCTGCCTATGGCTGAGGACTACGCTGCACCAGGTGTGATCACACCGCTTTCTATCATCCTGCACTGCTGGCCGCTGGCGATCGTCTCCATATTTTTGCTGTTCATCATCTCCAAATGGTATAAACCGGAACAGCCCCTGGGGGATATCACCTACTTCAAAGAAAAACTGGAGAAGTTGGGCAAGATCACCCCGAAGGAACGCAATAACGCTATCATGATCATTATCCTTTTGGTCTATATCTTCACCACCAAGATCCATGGCTTCAGTATCAATATGGGCTTTGCCCTGATCCCTTGGATGGTCTACCTGCCGTTTATGAAAGGCGCAGACTTTGATACGCTCAAGGTATTCTCTTGGGAAATGGTTTTCTTCGTTATGTCCTGCATGTCGATCGGTTCTGTCGCCATGAGCGTCGGCATCGATAAAGCACTGGCCAGCCTCTTCATCATCCTTTTGAATGGCAACACCAGCGTCACGGCTATCATGGGCCTGGTCTTCGGCATCGTCTTTGGACTGAACTTCCTGATGACGCCAATGGCGATCTTCGCTTTGGTCACCAAGCCGATCTTGGATCTGACTTCAAGCATGGGCTATTCACCTGTGCCCTTCATGTACGCCATCAACGCCTGCTCCGAAGCCATCATCCTGCCTTACGAATACGTCCCTTATCTGATCGTCTATAGCTTTGGCATGATCAGCATGAAGGATTTCTTCAAGATCAATGTGCTGCGTTCTGTGGTCATACTAGGCAGCTTCCTGCTGATCCTGATACCCTACTGGAAATTGATCGGCCTTCTTTAAAGCAGCGCGCTTATCCTATTTACGTTATAGACCGAGAGTTATCTCGGTATTATAAATACTCATTCACTTCTAAATTTTATTAAGGGGGATTTACAATGACAAAGAGAGAAGCATTAGCAGACAAGATCTTATTATTAGGCTTAGACGGCATGGACCCGCGCCTGACCAGAAAATATGTGGATATGGGCATCATGCCCAATACCGCCGAATATATCAAACGCGGCGCAGCCCGTCGTGACTTGGTCTTATTAGGCGGCCATCCGACCGTAACGCCGCCGATGTGGACCACTTTAGCCACCGGCTGCAACTCCAACGTCCACGGCATCACTGGTTTTAACCGCAAAGGCGGCGACATCGATATGATCGCCTACAACCTGGATTCCCGTTTGTGCAAAGCTGAGCAGTTATGGAATGTCTTTGCCGAAGCCGGCAAAAAGACTTTGGTCTGGCATTGGCCGGGCAGCGCTTGGCCCCCAAGCTCTGAGAGCGAAAACCTGTATGTCGTTGACGGCACCTCTCCTGGCAGCGTCGGCATGAGCGTCGCTCAGGTCGAAGCTGAGTACCTGCTTTCCGCTAATACAGAGATCCCTGAAGTCACTTATCGCAAGAGAGCTGCTTCCGAAGCCAATGCCGCCTGCGTCATCACCGGTCTGGATCTGGATAATGAAGACGCTGGTGACAGCCTCCTGGAAAAAGTCAAAGTTGCTGATGGTGACGGCAAACGCAATTTGATCATGAACGAAAGCCAATCCACCACTGCTGCGACTGAGACTGGCTTAGATCTGGCCTTGTCTCCTTTAAAAGAAGCCAAGGGCTGGAAAGCTGCCCCCGCTGACGCTAAAGAATTTACCGTGCTGCTCTCCGGTGGTTTGATCCGCCGCCCGGCTTTGGTCTTAAAAAATGCTGCTGGTAAATACGATCAAGTGGCGATGTACAAATCTAAGCAAGACGCTGAACCTATGGTCGTCATGACCCCGGGCGTGCTGGCTAGAAGCATCCAGGATGAAGCCATCGTCGGCGACAAAAAATACCGCGTCGTCCGCAATCTCAAAGTATTGGAACTGGCCGAAGACGGCAGCAAACTGTCCATGTATATCTCTCCGGCTATGGATATCGACAATGATTCCGTCTACAGCCCCAAACGTTTGTACAAAGACATCTGCGAAAACGTCGGCTATCCGACACCGACCTCCAATGTCGGCTGCCAGAGCGACACCCTGATCACCGACTGCATGCTGGACAACTGGTACGCGACCGCTGATTGGCAGGCTGCAACCCTGCATTATTTGATCGAGAGCGAAGACTTGGACGTCATCTTCTCCCATTATCACGCCATCGACTTAGAAGAGCATATGTTCATCAAGCATATGGCTGAGCATGAATTCAACCGCAACCCTGTTTCCATGGCAGAAAAATGGATGGAAAACCTCTACAAACAGGCGGACTACTATCTGGGCAAATTCCTCCACCTCTTGGACGAAGGCTGGACCATCCTGATCTTCTCCGACCACGGCCAGGTAGCGCCCAAGCATGATCTGCACCTGATCTGCGATGCCAGCGGCGTCAGCGTCGGTGTGATGAAAGAATTAGGCTTCACTGCCCTGAAAAAAGACGAGAACGGCAACGATCTGCCAGAGATCGATTGGGAGCATACCATTGCTGTTGCTCAGCGTGAATGCCACATCTACCTCAACCTCAAAGGCAGAGAATCCCACGGCATCGTCGATCCTGCTGACCAGTACGAAGTCGAGGAACAGATCATGACCGCGCTCTATGGCTACAAAGATCCCAAGACCGGCCACCGCATCGTCAGCGTGGCTCTGCGCAACAAAGACGCTGTGCTCTTAGGCTTAGGCGGCCCGGATTCCGGCGATATCTGCTACTGGATGGCTGAGGGTTACAACTTCGACCATGCTGACAGCTTGTCCACCACCTATGGCGAAGCTTCTACCTCTGTCTCGCCGATCTTCATCGCCGCTGGTAAAGGCGTCAAAGCTGGCTTTGAGACCGACCGCATCATCCGTCAGATCGACTTCGCTCCGACCGTCGCTGTGCTCGGCGGCGTGAGAATGCCTGCTCAGTGCGAAGGCGCTCCCATCTACCAGATCTTAGCTGAAGAATTCTAAGATCCCCTAACACCATGAATAAGGGCCGATATTGCGGCAGTTTTCGGGAACTATCCGAGTGATACGGTACCTAAACAGGCTGCTCTATCGGCCCTTTGTTTATTCTCAAGAAAAGAGGTGCTCCTTATGCACTCCCCTAAAGGCCCCCGCACCACGATGCTCGAAAAACGCAGCGAGCGGTGCGTCTGTAAATACTGCGGCAGTCCCCTGCGCATCAAAAGCATCACCTTCAACGAGATCGTTGACGGACGCAGCGAGCTTTACTGCACCAAGTGCGGCCGCATTGAATTCGGCGTGGAACCAGAGCTTTATGCCTGCGCCAAGTATTTCGTCGATGAATTCGACTACAACTGTTATCCTGAGCTGGATCTCACCGAGGCCACTCGGCAGATGTCTATCGCCAAGGTCTCTGAGATCATGAACTGGCTGGTAGAACGGCTGGGCATCGTTGACGACGACGGTTACTCTGTGCCGTTGGCTATCGACAACAGCCGCATCGGTGAATGTCTGCACCTCACTGACGCCCTACTAGATACCTTAGAGGCAGGTGAGGGCCATGTCTGATGAAGCCTTGGCCGTTAATGGTCTCTCTGTCAAAACTGGCCAGCAGTATCTCTTAAAAGACATCACCTGGCGCGTGCCCCAAGGCGAAAATTGGATCGTCTTCGGCATGAATGGCTGCGGTAAGACCACCTTGCTCAGCGTCCTAGCCGGCTTCAAGCAGCCGACCGCCGGAGACGTCCGCGTCTTGGGGAAAAATTACAGCCAGGATAATATCTTAGCTCTCCGACAGCGCATCGGCTGGGTCAGCGGCTCCTTCTTCGAGCAGAAATACACCAAGGAGTCTGCCCAAGACATCGTGCTCTCCGGTAAATTCGGCACATTGGGACTGGGCCGCCCTATCACGGACGGCGATCGTAAACGCGCCCGATCGCTGCTCAAAGCCCTGCATCTGGGCCGCAAGATCGACCAGCCCTTTCATTTGATGAGCAAAGGCGAGCGGCAGAATGTGCTCATCGCCCGAGCGCTGATGGCTGAGCCAGAAATATTGCTGCTCGATGAGCCCTGCACCGGACTGGATATCCTCGCCCGCGAGCAGCTGCTCTCCACCTTGCGCTCTATGGCGCAGGAGGGCCGCATGACCATCGTTTACGTCACCCACCATACCGACGAGATCCTCACTGACGTTTTTCCCAAGGCTCTGTTGCTCAAAGAAGGGCTGGCCTTTGCCCAAGGGGAAACGGCTGAGCTTTTCACCTCTGAGACGCTCAGCGCCTTCTTCCAAACGCCGGTCACCGTCTCGCCCCGCGCAGGCCACGGCCTGGAAACCACTGTAGCGCTGGGCGCACAGCGTCTGTCCCTCGGGGAAGGAGGTGCATTATGACTGACCTCAAGCATATGAGTCTATTCCGCGACGTTCAGGTCGCGCTGGAATTCCAGCAAATGGCTGAGGAAGGCTATCTGGACACCGAATTCACCATGTACGGCACCATCTACTATCAAGACGGCCAGCGGCACTATCTGGTCAGCGCTGATGAAGAAAAGATCATCGACTTCGTCGAAGCGGCCGCCCTCCAAGATATCCACCCCATGCCCATTCAAAGCCTGACCGAAGTCTGCCCCGTCCCCTTAGGCGAAAAAGAAACCATCGCCCAGGACGTCAAACTCCGTTTGGCCCGCCGCCTGCAGGCCCAGTATCCGCTGGCCTTTCTCGAACTGGTGGAGGACTTGGCCAGCGTCCCCAATACCGATGACGCCCGCCCCCTCTTGGAGACCATCTGCCACGCTGTCAAAAACACCTTTGACCGCGAGCAGATCGACTTGGCCCAGCAGCTCATCACCCTGGCCTACTCTGGCAAGGTCCTGCAAAAAGATACCTGTCAGCAGTTTTTGCAATTCATCGCCGCAGAAAAAGAAAATCTGCAGGACGATGTCACTATCAAAGATATCCTGCAAAAGACCTGGTACACCCTTGCCTACCAAGAAGCGCCCGGCCGCATCAAATATGTGACCAATGCCCGTCAAGCCTGGATCTACCACAAAAAATCAGCGCTGGAAGAGCAGGGCCGCATCGTCGCCCCCATTTTTCAGCGCACCTACTGGTACAACAACCAGACCACTCCCGAAGCGGTCAAGGCCCTTCACCAAGCGTACTGCCAGACGCTCTTAGACGCAGCCTATCTCCAAAACGTGGAGACCATCGTCCGTTATCCCGCCGCCTTGGAGACAGAATCCTTCCACACCACCTGCGCCGCCGTCAAAGAGCAGTACGGCGCTCAGGCTGCGGCAGCGCTGGCTGAGTATGGCCGCCGCTGGCATGTATGACGCTAAACAGTCAAAAGCAGCGCATCGTTCAAACGATGCGCTGTGCTTTTTGTAGACATAAGTATAAAAGAACCACAGCCAGGGTGCCGACAAAAGATGCAGGTCTAGGCGCAAAACCGCGCCAGAACCGGAGCGACCTAAACGGTCGTGAGGATTCTGGCGCGGTTTTGTAACGACGACATGCGCTTTTGTCGACAGCCTGGCTTTTGCGTTCAGCCCCATAACTGGCCATACCACTTGATCGCCTGAAGGGATGCCTGTGGAAGCGTGGGCTGCCATTTTTCGGCTTGCTCCGCAAGATCGCTGCCCTCAAGCACAGCAGGCAGATCGCGCAGCGTTTGGAGCAGCTGCCAATACTCACCGCCAAGATAGCCCTGAGCCTCATCGGCAAACTGCCGGCGGGCCTCACGCATGGAGGTGATATCCTGAAACCAGCAGGTCTTGGTGAAGATCGGCGTGGTCAGCTGTTCCTCTGTATCGTGCTGCTCTTTTTTGATCAGCACTTTGTAATACGGCAGTCCGACCTCCAGCTCGAGACGGCCGGGACGCTGCTCATACAAAAAGGCAGAAAAGGTGCGGCTTTCCGGCTGACGCGGAGCATCAAACAAGCCTGGCTGCTCCCAAAGATGCTTGACGAAGCGGCCCAGCTCGCGATAGCTCTGCGCCGTGAGACGCTTGCGCAAAAAAGCTTCCTCCGTCAAATTGCTGTAAAGCTGCAGATGATCGGCGTCAAATTCCCCGCTCCACGTACTTTGCAGCGCCAAAAGGAGCGGATAGGCGGTGTTATTGGCAGCTCGTTCTGCCCAGGGCGTCAGACAGGCAAAATACGCCTCTGGATACTGCGTCTGGAGCAGCTTGGCAAATTCCAGCCGTACGCCTTGCTTGAGTCCCTCCCGCATCCCTGCGGGGATCATCAGCCGTTTGCTGTATGTCTCCACTGGCGAAGTCAGCCTGCCCTGGAGCAGCCACTGTCTGCGGCAGGCATAGAGCTGCTCGGCCTGCTCGCTCAGACAATACCGCCTGCGGCCCTCCTGCCAGAGCACACAGCCATAAAAGGTAAATTCCTCACCGAAACGTCCCAGTTCTGCCATACGGCTGACGTCCTGCCGGCAGACCTCGTCGCGGTTGAATAGACTTTCACTCATCGTCACCCCTCCTTTGCGCAAACAAGCGGCCCTGATGCCAGTGCAGCGTCAAGGGATAGTTGAGGAAGCGTGACAAAACTTCGGCCGTAAAGATCTCCTCCATCGTGCCCTGCGCAAAAACTCGGCCGTTTTTGAGCAGCAGCGCGTGGGTGAAGGCCGTTGACAGTTCCTCCACATGGTGCGTCACGTGGATGATGGTCCGCTCCTTAGCGCGGGCCATACTGTCGATCATGGCCAAAAGCGACTCTCTGGCCGCCAGATCCAAGCCGGTCGCTGGTTCATCCAAAAGCAGCAGTTCCGGCTGTCCGACCAAGGCGCGGGCCAACAGGATCTTTTCCCGTTCACCCTTAGAAAGCGTATCAAAGGTCTCGTACGTCTTGGCCGACACGTTCAGCCGCTCCAACCAAGCCTTGGCCCGCTTGACGGCCTTATCCTCCACCAGTTCATTAGGGCAGAGCGTGCCTGTCACGCCGGATAAGACCACATCCAGCACCGCCTCTCGGCTGTAGCGATTATCCAAAAAAGAACCGCTGACCCAGCCGATGCGCTGCCGCTGGACAAGCAGCCGCTTCTGCTCAAAAGGTTCGCCCAGTACCGTTATCTCGCCTCTCGTCTGACTGCGAAAGCCCGCGATGATAGAGAGCAGCGTGGTCTTGCCGCTGCCATTGGCCCCAAAGACCACCCAGTTTTCGCCCGGCTGCACTTCCCAATTGATATCATGGAGCAAATAGCGCTGGCCGCATTGACAATACAGATGCTTGATCGATAAAACAGGTGCATTATTCATAGCAGATCCTCATCCT
>CABVBB010000092.1 GCA_902496505.1 uncultured Peptococcaceae bacterium | reverse complement strand
TGGCTGGCGGAATTGCCGGCATCGATCATGACGGCGAAGCGGCTGCCTGTTATATAGCCCAGCACTGGTCGGTCGACGGCGGGGTCATGGTCTGTATAATAAATGTGTTCAGTTAGTTGATGAAGCTGCATAATGTCTCCTTTGTATCATGATCTGGCGGCAGGTCGATCTATTTGCTCCTGCCACCGTTCTTCCCAATAGCTTTGGCAGAAATCCTGGTCATTGAGCCGTTCGTATGTTACTTTGACGTGGTTCTCTGCTTCGAATTCGGCTTCCAGCGCGCCGCAGAAATACCATTCCAGCAGAGTGCGCAGGTCGGGTGCGGCAGGGGCGCCATGCAGCAGGCCGTCTGCGTCGGCGTATTCTGCGGGCCAGTCGAATTCCTCATGGTCGAACCAAACCACTGACCAGGTGGCTGGATCGTCGGGATCGGCCAGCGTTTCGGCTTTGGTCAGATCCAGACAGAGGGGCCCCAGCCTGCACCCCAGTCGCCGATGGGGAGCAAGTGCGCACAGGCGGCGGGCTCTGCCTGGCGGAATTCCACGGCTTCTTCGCAGAAAGCCTGGCGCTGGGCGGCCAGCTCCGCGGTGCTCGTCACACCGTAGAGGCTCAGCCACAAGGGGCTGAGTTCATAAGCGTGCCAGGCGATGCCGCAGATATCGAAGACTGGGCGGGGCAGCTGGTAAGCTGTCAGATAGTCTTTGTAAAAAGGCGGCAGCTGGAGCGATCCTTCTGCCTCAAAGGCTTCCAGCGCCTGGAGCGTGATGGCAGAGGGGAGGAGTTCGGCGAGCCAGCCGCGGTCATGGCAGGTCTGGAACAGGTCGGCAGCTGTGGGGACGGTTTCGTGAGCGTTCATAAACGGGACCTCCTTTCGTTGAACGTGTTCTCTCAGTGTACCACGTTCCGCTTTGTGGGGGAAGCCTGCTTTTGCCGAGCGCTTGCGCTTGGGGGCTGAACATGCTAGACTAGGCGCAAGGAGGGGATGGGTCATGGAGATCAGAGGGCTTAGGGAGACGGATGATCGCGCGGCTGTCAGCCGCATTTATGAGGAAAGCTGGCGGTTCGCTTACCAAGGGATCGTGCCGCAGGCGTATTTGGAGAGTATCCCGGCGGGGCGCTGGGCAGCGCATTTGGACGAGGCAGACCGGCACACACTGCTGCTGGTGGAGGAGGGACGCTTCATCGGCACAGCCAGCTTCGGCCCTTCGCGATTTATCCAGTGGCCGGAGGCCGGGGAGATCATCTCCCTTTATTTGCTGCCGGAGGCTATGGGGCAGGGTCATGGCCGTGCGCTTTTGGCTGCTGTCATCGCCCAATTGGCCACGCTGGGCTATCAGGAATTGTTTCTCTGGGTACTGGAGGATAACCACCGCGCCCGCCGATTTTACGAAAAGGCAGGCTTCATCCCGACAGAGCACGTGCATGAAGATGCCATTGGCGGCAAATGGCTGCGGGAGATCCGCTATCGTTACGATGTCCAGTAGACAAAGCACTGTTTTCCGACAGTTGCGTCTGGAGAAAATCGCGTGTATAATAGAAAAATAATGACGAACGAAGGAGGGACTGGTATGGCGAAACAGCGACAGCTGCTGAGCAGCAATCGGACGCTTTTGATGATCTGGTCGGCTTTTTTTGTGACGCTGGCGATCTTGATACCGACGATATTTCATGCGGTAGGAGGCTTGGGCAAAGTCTTTTTGCCGATGCACATCCCAGTGATCCTCTGCGGTTTTATCTGCGGGCCGTATTTTGGCCTCTTGTGCGGTGTGATTGCGCCGATCCTTTCGGCCATGATCACGGGGATGCCGGTGCTCATTCCCAGCGGTCTCATCATGGCCTTTGAATTGGCAGCTTATGGCTTCGTTTCCGGCTATCTGTACCAGCGGGGACGGGCCATCCTCACCGCACTGATCGCAGCCATGCTGGCCGGGCGGGTGCTGAGCGGCATATTGACCGCGTGCGTGCTGGGCTTTTCGGGAAAAACGTACGGCCTGAGCGCATTTGTGACAGCCGCTTTCATCACTGGGCTGCCAGGCATCGTGATCCAGCTGGTCTTGGTGCCGGTCCTGGTCACGGCTATCGAAAAACTCATCCGCCATATCATGTGCAGCGGCGGTGATTGCTGAAAGTATCAGCGGCACAGAGTGAAACCACTCTGTGCCGTTTTTTTTGTCTCTTGTTTCATTATAACTTATAAGTTATAATGAAAGCAAAAATGAGAGGGAGGGCGCGCTATGCAAAGCGATACAGCAAAAGCCAAGCAGGCCGTGCTGGCTTATATGGAGAGACAGGGACAAGCGACCACAGCGGAATTAGGAGAGGTGATCGCACAAGTGCTGGGAAACGGCTTCACCGAGGGCAAGGCTGCCGGAGCGATCCGTATGTGCGTGGAGGAAGCGGGAAGTCCGATCATTCGCCTGGGCCGCGGGCTGTATCAGTATCAGCCGCAGACCGAAGCAGTGTCCTCCCGCGCCGCGCAAGTTCAGCCGGAGCAAGCCTTTGCCCAAAAGGCAGCCATCGACCGCGTGATGGCAGAAGCCTTGCAGCTGGCCAAGGCGCATATCCGTGAGCAGCTGGACCTCTACGCGCTGGACGCGCAGGCCTTCGCCTATGCCAGCCGTATCATCGACCAATTCAACCGGGCGGTGGAGAGCGACTGAACGATATAAAGCCGGACACTTGATCAAGAGATCACCTTTGCCGATGGCACCGTGTGGCAAGACTCAGACTTCGCCTATTGGCGCGCGGCCTATGAAGGCCAGAAAAAGATGGGCGCGTTTTGCAGACGTATGATCCTTATGTGCAGACCATCACCAAAAAGCCCCAGCATTTTGCTGGGGCTTTTTTGCGGTCACAGAGAAGTATGGAACTGTGCAAAAACAAATTTTGTCGCACTATTTACCAAATTATTGCGATATTCCGTTGTGACAGGCGGGTGATCGTGCTATAATGGGTTAGATAAACATAAGCTGACCGCAGATAAAATTGGCCTGAAGGAGATGCTGACAGCGGCTGGCCAGAGAAAAATAAGTTGGAGGCAAGGACATGCAGGCGATCAATTTAAGCGCGGCAGAGGCACTGGCAGGCTTCAGTCCGCTGGCGGAGACCATTTGGCTGGTAGCATTAGCTGATGGTTCTGTCAAAATCATCAAAGATACCATGACCAAGGCATACGAAGGCAAGGTCGTGAAGTATGACGACATCAGCAATTATTACCGCAAGTGGTATGTGTATCCGCCGGATCTGTGCCGGTGGGACGATTGGCTCTCCTTGGAAGCGCTGCAGGCTATGGCTGCTCAAGGGGTGCAGGAAGCACAGTTCGATATCCGCTTCAAAAATTCCGTGATCGGTTTTGAGTGGCACGAAGGCTATGCGCAGGTCTTGACGGATGCAGATGGTCAGCCGGATCGGGTGATGATCGTAGGCCACCAGACCACGGACAATCGTCGGGCGCACATCATCGAAACAGCGGTAGGCGCGGAGTATGATTATGTGACCTACATCGAGGCGGATAATAACAGCTACGTCATGTATATCGCCAACCATGCTGCCGGGACGCCGCTGCCTCCAGTCGCCAGCGATGATTATGAAAACGAAGTGGCAGAGTACAACCGCAAATATGTAGTGCCTGAAGAAGCGGACGAAGTGACTGAGCAGCTCAAATTGTCCCATATCGGCCCTATCTTAGAGCGGGACGGCGAGTACGTCATCTTCGCCTCCTGTCTGGAAAACGGCGTGATCCGCGACAAAAAGATGCGTTTCAGCTATTATGACAAGGCGCGCAATATTTGGCTGATGACCCGTACCGATGTGACCGAAGTGGGGGAAGAAAAGCGGCAGAAAAAGCTGCTCAAGGACGCCTTGGATGCCGCTACTTTGGCCAACCGCGCCAAGAGCGAATTCCTCTCCCGCATGAGTCATGACATCCGCACGCCGATGAATGCCATTATCGGCATGACCGCCATTGCCGAAGCCCATCTGGATCAGCCGGAGCGCATCGAGGACTGTCTGACCAAGATCACCACTGCCTCCAAGCTGCTTTTGGGTCTCATCAACGAGGTGCTGGATATGTCCAAGATCGAGAGCGGCAATATCGTGCTTTCCGAAGAAGAGATCAAGCTGCCCGATCTGGTGCAGGGCATCGTCTCCATGGTGCAGCCCGCCATCAAAAGCAAGCAGCAGCATTTTGAAGTACACCTCAATGATGTCCGTCACGAAAATATCATCAGCGATCTCCAGCGCTTGCAGCAGGTGATCCTCAATCTCTTGACCAACGCTGTCAAATATACGCCAGACGGCGGCCAGATCCTGCTGGAGATCAGCGAGCGGCCCTCCGGTGTGAAAGGCGCAGGCTGCTATGAATTCGTCGTAGCCGACAGCGGCGTAGGCTTGCCGGAAGATTTCATCCCCAAACTGTTCGACCCCTTTGAACGGGCCGAAGACGATTCCATCCGCGCCATTCAGGGGACTGGGCTGGGCTTAGCCATCACCCGCAATATCGTCCAGATGATGAACGGCGAGATCCAGGTAAAAAGTGAATACGGCCGCGGCTCCGTTTTTGCTGTGACCGTTTATCTCAAGCTGCAGGAGACGGTGGCCTGCGATACCAGCGCCCTGCTCGATCTGCCCGTTTTGGTCGTTGATGACGATGAGATCGTCTGCCGCAATACCGCAAAGCGCCTGGCCGATATCGGCATGCACAGCCAATGGGTCCAGGACGGCCCTTCCGCAGTGGCTGCCGCCATCGCCGCCCATCAAGCCAAGCAAGACTTCTTCGCCATCATCATCGATCTCATCATGCCCGGTATGAACGGCATCGAGACCACGCGCCAGATCCGTTCCATCGTCGGTCAAGATGTGCCCATCATCATGATCTCCGCGTATGATTGGTCCGAATACGAAGAAGAAGCCTTGGCTGCCGGCGTCAGCGGCTTCATCATGAAGCCGCTCTTCACCTCCCGCCTCGTGCACAAACTCAAGCAGCTGATCCTCAAAGAACCCCAGACCGAACCCGCCCGGCCCGCGCTGATGTCCATGCGCCATGATTATGACCATAAGCGTATCCTCCTCGTGGAGGACAATGAACTCAACCGCGAGATCGCTCAAGAACTGCTGACTGCCGTGGGACTAATCGTAGACAGTGCCGAAAACGGTCAGGAGGCTGTCGATATCATGACCGATGCGCCGGAAAATGCCTACGACCTCATCTTCATGGATATGCAGATGCCCGTCCTCGATGGCTGCGGAGCCGCCAGCCAGATCCGCCGCTTGCCTCGCAGCGATGTCCAGACCCTGCCCATCATCGCCATGACCGCCAACGCCTTCGCCGAAGACATCGCCAAGACCCGCCAGGCCGGCATGAACGAACACATGGCCAAACCCATCGACGTCGCCGTCCTCGACCGCGTCTTATCCCGCTGGCTGGGGTAAAAAAATTGCTGACACAAGCGCCCCCCATATGTTGTTATTTAAGACAACATATGGGGGGCGCTTGTTTTGTACAAGAGGGCTTTCTGAAATAAGTAACAGATTGGGCTGCAGAGTGTGCTTGACCGGATCATTGACCCAAAGTGCTTTAGAACATAGACGCGTGTTACTGAAATTCGAGATTTTCCAGATAGTTTATCAAGACATGCAGAGCGGGATCATCAGCTTCTTTGCTGGGAAGGACATAGCCAATAGTAAGAGCGATTTCTGGAGGCATCTGAACGGGAATGCGCCGCAGATGCGGATTGGCGATCAAGTACTGATACACTGAGCGTGTATTTGTTCCCATATCCCATAAAATACCGCTGTTGTTTTCTAAAAACTTCTCCAATACACCAGGATCACGGGTACTAGGCAGGCGGGTCTTGACCGGTGGGGGGCCAAAGATCTTGAAAAGAGTATTGTCCCAAAAATTGCCGATTTTTTCATCGTATAGAATGGGGCAGTGGGCAATATCCGTATAGTTGATTTTAGATCGAGAGCCTATCTGAGAAGTCACACTACACCAAATAAAAAGCTTGACCGGTGCGATCAAATGAAAACAGAGATTTTCAGGCAAGGGCTGCTGACGGATAGAGACATCCTCAAATTGATAGATGAAGCCGATCGTGGCGCTTTCATCGGACAACTGAGTTAATAGCTGCTGGCAATCGCTGATAGTAATAGTATTGACACGAAAATTGGGATAATGATTGATGAAATAAGTCGTCAGGTCGGGAAAAATGAGGGCGCGGGGAAGGTATTGACAAATGCAGAGAATGTTGCCGGCCAAGGTAGAAGGGGTATTAGCGTCGTAAAAGCGCTGCATGAAAGCTTGTTGCTGCTCCAGAATACTTTCAGCGAACATCAGAACTTCGTAGCCCTTAGGCGTCAAATCCACGCCTCGAACCGTTCGGATAAAGAGGGGCGTGTCTAGTTCCTGTTCTAGTTTTTTCAGTGAAGCACTGAGAGCTTGGCGGGTAATATGCAGCGTTTCGCAGGCCAAAGCAATGGAATGATGTTCATAAACCTTTTTGAGATAAAGTAGTTGTTCAAATTTCATAGAGCGCTCCCTCCTTTAGCGGCATACAAAAACGGCAAGATGCAATATTAATTTGCTCTATGTAAATGATTATTGCTTTTTTTGAACGGTTCATATCATTATAGTTAAATTATACCACAAAGCAAATCAGGACAAGGGATCCAAAAGGATTTTTTATAGAAAAATTATTGACATTATTGGTCTTGATTGGCAAATGTGGCTAACGTTCTATTGAGGAGGGATGGAAGCAATAACTGGCACACGAAAACAAAATATACAAGGAGGGACAAAAATGTCAGTGCAGGCAGAACAAGTTAATGTCAAAAAGGATAAGTTTTATTTGCACATTGGGATCACGCTGCTTCTGATGCTGGGAGTTGGATTTTTACCGCCGCCGGAGCCGATCACACCATTGGGCATGCGGATCATCGGTATTTTTATAGGAGCGATCTATGGCTGGACGTTTGTGGATATGCTCTGGCCAAGTATCTTGGGACTGGCGACACTGGGGCTGACATTAGGTATGACGCCTGTTTTGAATGGCAGCCTAGGTAATCCGGTCATTGCTATGATGTTATTGATTTTTCCTTTTTTGGCGTTAGTCAACATGTGTCACTTAGACAGCGTCATTGCCTATTGGATGATCACGCGGAAGGTTCTAAGCGGTAAGCCTTGGTTGTTTAGTTTCGTTTTTTTGTTAGCGGCGTATGTATCCGGCATGATCAATGTTATTGCGGGTATTTTGATTTTATGGAGTATTCTTTATAAAATACTAGACCAGTTTGGTTATAAGCCCTATGATCCCTACGCCACGCTGATGATGTGCGGAACGGTCTTATGCGGTACGCTGGGGATTACGGCGGTGCCTTTTCATGGCAATACCTTGGTCATCTTGACCGCGTATGCCAGCAT
>CABVBB010000091.1 GCA_902496505.1 uncultured Peptococcaceae bacterium | reverse complement strand
AATATTTCTAATATAGTACTAACATCATTAGAAGGAGAGTAAAAGAAAATGCAGTTGAAAAAAGAAATGGGGGAATGGTTTGGCAATGCCAAGGGCGATATTTTAGCCGGTCTGGTCTCGTCTTTTGCTGTCATTCCTGAGGTAGTGGGGTTTTGTATCGTAGCAGGCATCAGCCCGATGATGGGCTTGTACGCATCTTTTTGGCTGACGGTGTTGATGGCGTTTATCGGCGGCCGTCCGGCAATGATCTCAGCAGCAGCTGGTTCGATGGCGTTGGTCATCGTCAGCTTGGTGCGGGACTATGGTCCGGAATATTTGATGGCAGCCACCATCCTGACCGGTATTTTTATGCTTATCCTGGGCTTGCTCAAGGTGGGCAATCTGATCAAATTGATTCCTAATGGAGTGCAGATCGGCTTCGTTGACGCGTTGGCGATCTTGATCTTTTCGTCTCAGCTGGGCAATTTCAAAGGTGAGGGCTGGCAGATGTATGCTTTGGTCGCTTTGGGTATCGCCATTATTTATTTGTTCCCGCGTCTGACCAAAGCAGTGCCGTCCACTTTAGTGGCAGTCATCGTGGTCACCGCCATTGCCATCATCTTTGGCGCACCAGTGCGGACCATCGGCGATATGGGCACCATCACCGCCGCTCTGCCGCCGTTCCATCTGCCGGCAGTAGAGTATAACTTGGAGACGCTGACGATCATCCTGCCGTATTCCATCTCGCTGGCTTTGGTCGGCTTGGTCGAGACACTTTTGACCTCGCAGGTCATCGATGAAATGACCGATACAGTGGGCGACCGCAACCGTGAATGCCGCGGCTTGGGCATCGCCAACATCGTTTCTGGTTTCTTCAGCGGCACCTGCGGCTGTGCCATGATCGGTCAGGCAATCGTCAACGTCAATTCTGGTGCACGGGGCAGATTGTCCAACTTCGTTTCCGGCGCCTTTTTGATGGTGCTGATCTTCATCCTCAATGATCTGATGGTGCAGATCCCGCTGGCTGCATTGGTAGCGGTCATGATCACCGTTTCCATTTCCACCTTTGACTGGGATTCGTTGAGACGGCTGAGCAAAATGCCCCGCACAGATGCGCTGGTCATCGTGGTCGTCGTCGCGATCGTCGTCGCCACCAACAATTTGGCGATTGGCGTAGTCATTGGTCTGGTGCTGACAGCGATCTTCTTCGCAATGCAGCTGTCCAAGATCAAAGTGGAGACCAGCAAAGACAGCGATGGAACGATCACGTACCATATCATCGGCCAGATCTTCTTTGCCTCTACAGAACCTTTGATGAATACCTTTGATTTCCATGACGATTCCAAGCGGGTCGTATTGGATTTTGCCAAGGCGCGCTTGTGGGATGAATCAGCCGCTACGGTGCTCAAAAAAGCCATGGATAAGTTTGAGAGCAACGGCAAGGAAGTAGAAGTCTGCGGGCTGGATGAAAATAGTGTGACCTTGGTCAACACCTTATACGGTGTGACTTGTAAAGAAGCATAACTTTTTTGGAGCAGCTTAAGAACTGGGGGAATCATCATGTTGAATTTAGTAGCGCCAGGACCAAAAGTGATCGCCATTCGTACGACAGACCAGCAGGCGATGGTCGCTTATTTGATGGAGCAGTTCAAATGTGAAAAAATGGAGCAGCTGGGCTTAGGGGTCGATACGACCAAGACGCTCTGCGTGCTGTGCATCGTAGCGGTGGACGGCTCAGCTAAGGAAGTCTATCTGGGCTTGGGGCAGTCTGCGGAATATGTGCTCTGCCACTTGATGAATGAAAAAGCACAGCAGATGATCAGCGCCATCCGTGCGCTGCCGCCGATGATCATCTTCAACAGTTTAGGTGAGCAGCAGCCGGTCGTGGATAAGATCCAGGCAGAATTCAAATGCGAACGCACCAAACTTAATGATCTGTTGATGCGGGAAAATGATCAGGGCGTCATCGTCACTTTTTTGATGAACGATCAGCCCACACGCCGAGAATTTTATCAGGAGACGCTCTTTATCCAGCAGGAATTCTCTCATCTGCTGGGCTATCTGCGCATCCATGCACCGCGCTATTTGGCCAAAGCTTTTGAGCCGGATGCTTGGCATATGGTCGATCTGCGTATCTTTGACCGCTATGAAGCGTATGATCTGCAGTACAATCGGCTGGTCAAGGCCATCAAGGTGATGAAGCTGGGCTATATTGTGACAGAGACTTGGAATCGTGAGGTCACTGCCTTTGCTGATCCAGTGGGCACTTACCATATTCGCCTGCTGACCTTTATGGAGCCTTTGGAGCTGAAAAAGCTGCTGATGGGTCTGGAATACAGCCAGAGCGGCGATCGTATCGTCGACCTCGACTTGTATTGGCACGGCAAAAAGATTTCCTGGAAGGATCTTTTGGATGATAAAGAGACCCGCAAAAAGATCAAGCAGACGGCGTCCTTCTTCCCCAAATCCAATTTCTTTGCCGTACAAAATGATAAGCTGACCTTGGCGAAATATTGTTTGGAAGAGGTTCATTTCCGGATCCCAGATGAAGACAAGGAAGAAATGAAGGAAATGGAGAAAGCTATCCGGCTCAATGCTCAGGGAGAATAGGAAAGCATGATGCTTTAGCCCATTGAGAATGGGAAAGATTTTTGCACCGTCGGTGAGAGATCGCCGGCGGTGTTTATTTTTGCTCTGGCGCGGCCGGGCGTTATGCGCTACAATAGGAGAGAAAACGATGGCAAAGGAGGAATTGATATGAAGCTCAAATTGTGGGAAGAAAATTATTCGATCTGTCGGGTGGATACGTTGGAGACAGCGCTATTGGCAGAGGAGCATGTCTTTGTGACCAAGGCGGAGAGCGGCATCACTTTAGCCTGTCGGACTGCGGTGGTTCCAGCCCAATGCACCTTGCGGGAAGACGGCTGGCGGATGTTTTCACTCTCCGGGCAGTTGGTCTACACCTTGATGGGGATATTAGGCAAGATCGCAATGATCTTAGGCAACAACAGCATCGGTGTCTATGCCGTGTCCTCAGCAGACAATATTTACTTTTTGGTGCGGGAGAAAAATCTGGCGCAGGCTCAAAAAGTATTAGAGGAAAAGGGCTATTTCTTTATATAAATAGCCAAATGAAAGGAAGAAAAGAGGCGATAGCTGGTGGCGCAGACAAAACATGGCCGTTGGCTGATATTATTCAATGTGGTTTTAGTAACGTTTTTGTGCTGTTTGGACAGCAGTTCTGTCAATGTGGCCCTGCCGATGATGGCAGAAGATCTGGGTGTGGATATGGCGCTGGTGGAATGGGTCATCACGGCCAATCTTTTGATCATCATCTGCTTTATCTTGGTTTTTGGCAGCTTGGGTGACGTCATTGGCAAGGATCGGGTCTTCAAATTCGGCATCATCGTCTTCGTAGCAGGCGCGCTGGTCTGTACGATGGCGGTCAATTATCCCATGCTGATCATCGGCCGGATGGTGGAGGGTTTTGGCGCGTCGGCGACTATGGCTACCAATCAGGGCTTGATCGCGCAGACCTTTCCGGCGAATGAACGAGGCCGAGCTATGGGGATATCCGGCAGTTTCGTCGCGATGGGTTCGATGCTGGGACCAGCTTTCGGCGGCTTGATCATTTCTCATTTCAGCTGGAATATGATCTTTTTGGTCAATGTGCCAGTGGGACTGATCTGCTTGGCCTTGGCTGCCCGCATCCTGCCCAAATCGGAAAAAAGCGGACAGGTCAAGCTGGATGGCAGCGGCTCAGTACTTTTCATGCTCTTTATCGCTGGACTGTATTTCGGTGTCAAATCGCTGCAAAGCAGCAGCTATCTGACCAGCGTATTGATCTTGTTAGCGGCCTTTGTGCTCGGCGGCTTCTTTATCGGCACCGAGCGGCGCAAAACACAGCCTATGCTGGAACTATCACTGTTCAAAAATAAGCTGTTCAGCGTCAGTGTTTTTTGCTCGTTTTTGTCCTTTTTCGCTATTGCCAGCAACAATTTCATGCAGCCTTTTTACCTGCTTAAGGTACAGGGGGTCACGCCGGCTATGGCAGGGATGTTCATGATGGTCTATCCGGTGGTCATGTTCATCGTGGCGCCGCTGAGCGGGGCGCTGTCCGATAAGATCGGCTCTGAAATATTGGGCTTTATCGGACTTTCGATCAGCAGCTGCGGTCTTTTGTGTATGGCTGGCATGGGCGTGGGCACACCGATGGGCTTTTATATGCTGGGCGTAGCACTGATGGCTCTTGGCGGCAGCTTGTTCCAATCGCCCAACACCTCGCTGATCATGTCTACTGTGCCGAAGGACAAGCTGGGCACGGCTGGCAGCATCAATGGTCTGGTGCGTAATCTGGGCATGGTCTTTGGGATCTCCTTGTCCACGGTGATCTTGTACACCATGATGAGCGTCAAATTGGGCTACAGCACCACAGATTTTGTTGACGGACGGGCGGATGCCTTCGTCTACGGCATGCATTTTGTGTATCTGTTTGCCGCCTGCATTTGTCTGGTAGGCGTGTGCCTGACCGGACTGCGCTGGTGGAGCAGCAAGAAACGCCGCTTGGCGCAATAAGTAAGTGAGCTATTCAAAATGATAGAAATGAGGCAGAAAATATGGATTATGTAGAGGTCAAATTGATCGTCGATGATCATGAATGTATCGACGGGATTTCCAATGTGTTCAACGAGCTGGGTTCCGGCGGCGTGGTCATCGATGATCCGCAGCTCATCGCCAGTTACGCTCATCGCGGTCAGTGGGATGATCATGAATTTTCGGAGGAACTGCTGGCCAAAACAGAGGTGACCATCAAAGGCTATCTGGCCAAGGATGAATTTTTGGTGGGCAAGCTGGAGGAACTGCGTCAGGAACTCAAAGAGATCGAGCGGCGGATGCAGCTGTCACCGATCGTCCTGTCCTTGGATGAGGTCAAGGAAGAGGACTGGGCCAATTCCTGGAAGGTCTATTTCAAGCCCGATAAAGTGGGCGAGAAAACAGTGATCAAACCGACCTGGGAAGCATATGATGCCCAAGACGGCGAGCTGGTCATCGAGATCGATCCCGGTATGGCCTTTGGCACAGGCAATCATGCGACGACAGCGCTGTGCATCAATTTGCTGGAAAAATACGTGACGCCGGGCATGCAGGTCTTGGACGTGGGGACTGGCAGCGGGATCTTGGCCATCCAGGCGGCGCTTTTGGGCGCTGAGCGCGTGCAGGCTATGGATTTTGATACGGTGGCCGTCAAGGCGGCGACGGAAAATGTCGCGCTCAATCATTTGGAGGACAAGGTCAGCGTCGCTCACAGCGATCTCCTGGCGCAGGCCAAAGGTCAGGGCGATCTGATCATTGCCAATATCGTAGCCGACATCATCATTCGCTTGATCCCCGATACGGCGGCTTATTTGAAAGGGCCGAAGCTCTTCATTTCCTCCGGCATCATTGATACGCGCAAGGATGACGTATTAGCGGCGCTGGCAGCAGGCGGCTTCCAGGTGCTGGAGATCCGTGAAAAAGCGGGCTGGGTCGCGATCGTGGCTCAGTATCAGGGGTAAGGCGATGAGACGTTTTTTTGTAGCGCCAGAGGCCATCAAGGATGATCAGCTCGTGATCGATGGTGATCTGGCTCATCACATCAGCCGCGTGCTGCGTATGGCAGTCGGCGAGGAAGCAGAATTTGCCGCAGGCGACGGCAGGCTGTTCGTTGGGCGGCTGGCAGAGATGACGAAGACAGAAGTGCTGGTCGAGCTGCTTTCGCAAAAGGCAGCACCCGCGGATACCCAGGTGCAGGTGACTCTTTACCAAGGGCTGCCCAAGGGCGATAAGCTGGAACTCATCATCCAGAAATGCACTGAGCTGGGCGCAGCCAAGATCGTGCCGGTCATGACCAAACGTTCTGTGGTGCGGCTGGATGCGGCCAAAGGCGCCAAAAAAGCGGAGCGCTGGCAAAAGATCGCACAAGAGGCTAGTCAGCAGTGCAAGCGGCTTTCTGTGCCGGAAGTCAGCGTGCCGCTTACTTGGCGGCAGTTTGTCCAGGCGTTGTCACCAGAGGAGATGACACTGGTATTGTGGGAAGACGAGGCGACGCAGGGACTGCGGGATCATCTCCAAACGTTTGAAACACTGCCCGCGCGCATCAATCTCTTGGTCGGGCCGGAGGGCGGCTTAGAAGCCGCTGAGGTGGAAGAACTGCGGAAGATAGGCGCGCAGAGCATCAGCCTGGGTGCGCGCATCCTGCGTACGGAAACAGCCGGTCTGGCCGCGCTGGCGATGGTGCTTTACCAAAGCGGTGATCTGGGCTGAAAACTTGATAATGACGAAAAAGCAGAGATCAAAAGGGCGCGGTCTCTGCTTTTTTGGGGTGGATCTGGTGATTTGGCAAATGGCGGCAATATTCCCGGCTGTTATTTTGGCTCGAAATATGTTAAAATATATAAGTTAGACAAAGAGGATGCCATTAGACGCATCGAGCTAGGAGTGATCACCATGAGTGAACAAGAAGAAATCACCAGCCGTCAAAAGGTGGCGGCCTTTCATACATTAGGCTGTAAGGTCAATCAGGACGAGTCAGAGGCTATGGAGACCCTGTTCAAGCAGGCAGGCTATGCCATCGGCGATTTTGAAGAAGCTGCCGATGTGTATGTCATCAATACCTGCACAGTGACCCACCTCAGCGACCGCAAATCGCGGCAGATGATCCGCAGAGCGCGCAAGACCAATCCAGACGCTGTCGTTTTGGTGACGGGCTGCTACGCCCAGACCTCCAGCGAAGAAGTGGCCGCCATGGAGGATGTGGATCTGGTGGTAGGCAATAACCAGCGCAGCCATGTGGTCGAGCTGGTGGAGGCATTTGAGCACGACCATCAGAAGCGGCAGCTGGTAACAGCCAGCCGGACCTTCACCGATTTTGAAGAACTGCCGATGGACCGTGAGATCCATATGACGCGGGCTTACCTCAAAGTGCAGGAAGGGTGCGAGCAATTCTGCACCTACTGCATCATCCCGTATGCCCGCGGTCCATTGCGCAGCCGCAGTTTGGACAATACTTTGGCCGAGGCTAAAAAGCTGGAGGAGGCGGGCTTTAAGGAGCTCATCCTCACGGGTATCCATCTAGGTGCCTACGGTCAGGAAAAAGGCGGCAGCGGGCTGGATATCACCAAGCTCTGCCAAGCGATACTAGACGCGACTGATCACATCCGCCTGCGCCTGAGCTCTCTGGAACCTACCGAGGTCTCTGATGAGCTGATCGAGCTGATCGCCCACAATGATCGGATGTGCCGTCATCTGCATCTGCCGCTGCAGGCAGGGCATGATGAGGTGCTCAAACGCATGAATCGGCCGTACGATACAGCGGACTACCGGGCGCAGCTGGAAAAGATCCGGCAAGCCATCCCAGATATCGCTATCAGCACCGATCTGATGGTCGGCTTCCCCGGCGAGACCGACGATCAATTCCGCAGCTGCTTAGCTTTCTGCGATGAAATGGCCTTCAGCGGGATGCATATCTTCAAGTATTC
>CABVBB010000090.1 GCA_902496505.1 uncultured Peptococcaceae bacterium | reverse complement strand
GCTCAAAGATGGTCAGGGCGGGTATATCGATTCTCCGATCGATGCAGCCTTCTCCCCGATCAAAGATGCCGATGATAAATGGGCAGCCGCTCCCGAAGGGGCAAAAGAATTCACCCTGCTCATGTCCGGCGGCTTGATCCGTCGCCCGACCTTGATCTTAAAAGGCGAAGACGGCAAATATGATCGTATCGCTATCTACAAGACCAAAAAATCCACCGAACCGATCGTTGTCATCCACAATGATGAATTCGTCCGCGACGTTTTAGACGAAGCCATCAAAAATGACGAGCCAGTAGCCGCTACCCGCGATATGCGCGTATTGGAATTGGCTGAGGACGGCAGCTACTGCAAAATGTGGATCTCTTCTTCCATGAACATCGCGACCGATGTGTTCTGGTCTCCGCGCGAACTGCATCAGGAGATCCTGGATAATATCGGCTTCCCGCCGCCAACCTCCACCTTGGGTGCAGGCGACGAAACACTGATCATGAAATGTATGCACGCCTGCTGGGAACACAGCTTGGAATGGCAGTCTGACGCGCTGCTTTATCTGATGCAGAACAAAGGCTACGAAGTGGTCTTCTCTCACTTCCATGCACCTGACCTGCAAAAGCATATGTTCATCCGCGAAATGAAGAAGGGTCGTCCCAACACCCCGCCAGAAGTGTATGAAAACATCATGCAGCACGTTTACACCCAGATCGACCGCTATATCGGCAGATTCCTGCCATTGCTCGATCAAGGCTGGACCATCCTGGTCGTCTCCGACCATGCGCAGGTCTGCCCGACTTGGGGTATCCGCGGCTTGGGCGATACCGGCCTGAACGTCCAGATGATGGAAGAATTGGGCTATACCGTTCTGCAGAGAGACGAAGAAGGCAAGAAAAAGAAGAGAGTCGACTGGACCAAGACCCGCGCTGTGGCCAACAGAGAGATGCATATCTATCTCAACCTCAAAGGCCGTACCGATCATGGTATCGTTGATCCAGAAGATCAGTTTGAATTAGAAGAACAGATCATGACCGATCTGTATGGCTATAAAGATAAGGAATCCGGCAAACGTATCATTGCCTTTGCTCTGCGCAGAAAAGATGCTGTTCTGGTTGGTCTGGGCGGCGAATACCCAGAATGCGGCGACATCATCTACTGCATGGCAGAAGGTTATGAGCATGACCATGATGACAGTCTCTCCACCTCTTATGGTGAATGCGATACGTCCGTATCTCCGATCTTCTTCGGTGCAGGCCCTGGCCTCAAAGAAGGCTTCTACACGGACCGCATGATCCGTCAGGTAGACGTGACCCCGACCATCGCAGCGCTCTTGGGCACCAGAATGCCCGCACAGTGCGAAGGTGCACCTGCTTATCAGATCCTGAGCGAAGAATTTTAAGCCCTTGAGGCGACCCATCGCTTGAGTCAAGGCCGCCGCAGAAACGATTTATCGTTTTGCGGCGGCCTTTTTGTGATATAGTAAAAGAAATGATCAATGAGGAGAGGGTGATCGTATGACCACTTCATTAAAAGATGTATCCAGCGCGCAGATGATCAAATCCATGGCCGAATTGGGCTGCTTTGAATACGAAGACACTGCTTATGGCTGTGCTTACCGCAAAGACGGCAAAGTCCTTTACCGCATGGGCGGGGATTGGCAGCGCATCCATGATTTTATAGAAAACAGCCGCTTGGCGGGGATCTTGCCCACTGCTGTGGCCGAGAAGACCGTGCGCCAGGCCAAGATCACGGGCAGCGAGGAGGAAGCCAAACTCAAGCTCAAGCTGGCATTGGGCAAAGAGCTGCAGGCAATGTATAATGCAGCGTTTTTTGATATCCTGGAGGAATTGGGTCAGCTCCCCAATTGTGACAGCGCAGGCGACATTTTGGAAAGTTACAAAGAAGCGATCGACGGCTTCTTTGACGACGGCCAGCTGCAATTATTCGAAGGATTGCTCAATAGGGCTTATCTGGCCAAGACGCTGACCACGGAGCATTTTGACGCACTGCGCAGCTGGCTGGCGGCGACCCGTTTGCAGATGGCGGATGATGTGCTGATCAAAAAACAATTCAACCGCACCTTCAATGTCTATATCGAGATCAATGACCAAGGTGTCGTGCGGCAAGTGCAAAACGCCAACCGCAAGCCGCGGAGGAACAGAAATGGGCCGCTGAGCGCAAGGGCTTTTTGACCTCGCCAGTCTATGCCAAGACGCGCTGGTACGAAAAAGCCGCCGAACTCAGCAGCGAGCGGGCAGCTTTTCAAAAAGAAGTGGGGCAGCTGATGGATGACCGCTATATCGCGCGCCTTCAGGCACTGCGCAGTCTGCCCTCTGTCATCGAAGCAGAACTTTTCGCGGAGAAGCTGGCTGCGGCCGAAGCCGCCTGCTCGCCGCAAGCCGTGCAGCTGCTCAAAGATTACGGCCGGCTGTGGAATCTATCGTCCAAATGAGATTTTAAAACACTGCCAGCCTGGAGAAAATCAGGGCACCTGAGTCTGGAAGTCATTAAAAACCGCTGAGACTGTTAAAAAAGTCTGAGCGGTTTTTTGTGCTGTTTGATCGATCGGGTCAGCGAGCTGCTGCCGTGCTGACTGGCGAGAGCAGACTGCAGCCGTTTCAGCATAAGGGAGGCGATATTGTCCCATACTATGGGCAAAAGGAGTGAACAAACATGAAATGGCTAAATAAAAAGCGCGGACTGTTCCTGATGATCTGTCTGCTGATCGGCCTCACGCTGACGGAGACCATAGGGCCACTGGGGCAGGAGGCCATCGGCGGCGTGGGCACCTACAGCAGCAATGATGTGACGGTTCTGGCGAAGATGATCCACGGCGAGGCGCGGGGCGAACCGTATATCGGCAAGGTCGCTGTGGGAGCGGTCATCCTCAATCGCGTCAAGGACAAAAAATTCCCCGACTCTGTTTATGGCGTGTGCTTTCAGCCGGGCGCCTTTGACGCGGTGAGCGACGGACAGTACTACATGGAGCCGGACAAATCGTCTGTCAATGCTGCCAAGGCGGCTATCGGCGGCTGGGATCCCACCTACGGCGCATTATATTATTGGAATCCCAGCACAGCTACCAGCAAATGGATCTGGTCCAGGACCATCATGACCAAGATCGGTAAGCATGTCTTTGGCATATAGAGGAGAGAACGATGAAAAAACAACAGCAAAAATGGACAGCGGCCCTGCTTGCGGCCGTCTTGCTCCTGACTGCGGGCTGCGGCAATGGGCCGCAGGCTAAGCCCCAGCCGGAGGATACGCTGGCCGTGCAGGTGGAAAACGGCTATCAGCGCAGCTTTCACCAATTGGCCGAAGGCATGGATCATATCAATGCGCAGCTGGCCCAGCTCTTAGTGACCACGAGCCATGAGCAGACGCTTTTGGGCGTGGCCAATCTGTGGCGGCAGGTCTACGGTGCAGTGGATGATCTGAGCGGTCTGCCCGCAGCGATGCATGAACTGGAAAGCACGGACCTTTTGCTCAATGACGTGGCGGAGTACAGCTATTATCTGATGCGCAAAAATGTGCTGGAAAAGCAGCCCCTGAGCGAGAACGACTGGGCGCAGCTCACGGATTTTTACGAACGCTCCAAGGTGGTGCGGGACGAACTCAGTGAGGTCGAAGCGCGCATCCTGAGCGAAAACCTGCGTTTTTCTGATGTGGAGCATTATCTCGCTAATGAGGAACAAGCGGATGGGGAAAACGTCATCGTCTCCGCCTTTCGCAGCATCGAAAGCCAAGTGCACGCTTTCCCAGAATTGGATTTTGCTGAGGGCGTGCGCAAGATCGAGCCGGAACCGCGGCCTATCGCTGGCGAACAGATCACCCAGGCCGAAGCTGCCCGCCGTGCGGAGGAATTTTACAGCCGCTACGGACAGACCATTCGCGAAAGCCGAGTGGAATTCGCCTCCGAGGGCGGCAAGCTGCCGATCTATGGCGTACGCCTCTATCTGGAGGGCAGCGAAGAGCCAGTCTACATCGAGGTCAGCCAAAAGGGCGGATTGATCTTGCAGATGTATCGCTACAGAGAGGTAGGCCAGCCGACGCTGGAAGAGGCTGACGCTGAGGAAAAAGCGCAGGAATTTCTCCAGACGCAGGGCTTTCCGGTGATGAAATTGGTGGAGAGCCGTTTTGACGAAGGCTTGGCGGATCTGACCTTCGTACCCGTGCAGGACGGCGCTTATATTTATTCGGACATGGTCAAGATCCAACTGGCGCTGGATGACGGCGAGATCATCAATTACGATCAGACCAGCTTTGCCACGCGCCATTATGACCGCCAGATCCCGGCGCCCAAACTGTCTGCTGAAGAGGTCAAGCAGGGGATGAATCCCAACTTCACCGTCAGTGATATCCGCTTGGCGCTGATCCCTGATGAATACAGCGTGCGGGAGATCTTGACCTATGAAGTGCGGGGACAGGTCGTCGATGAGACGTTCGCTATCTTTGTCGACGCAGCGACAGGTCTGGAAGTGCGGGTCGTGCGGCTGACTCAGGCGCCGGAATATCTCACAGAGACCAATGACGGCGACCGCACCTGATGGGAAAAATTACCGCAAATATTGCCCTGGACAGCCTAGGACTTTGGTGATGCGCTGGAGAATATATCCTATACAATGACCAGGAGATCTGCACATCGAGTCAAAGGAGAAGGGGGCGGACGAGATGAAACGTATGCTGATGGCTGGGCTATGTGCACTCTGTCTGCTCTGTGGCTGCCAGGCTGAGAAGCAGCCGCCTGCGCAGGCTGTAGAACCCTATACGTATACCAGCAAGGTCTTGTATTTTAACGAGGGCGATACCATTCAGGCCGTAGATCTGGAGGGCCGCGTGATCGCTGTGGAAAATCCGCAGGCGATCCAGCTGCCAGAAGGCAGCCGGGCCGAGGAACCGGTAGAGATCCAGGTGCACGCCGATGGCTCTGCGTCACTGGTGCTGGATTATCCCTACAGCTTCACCTACCAGCACCCTATCCGCGCCAGCCGTGAGGAAGCACCGGAGGTTTTTGCCCGGGCAAAGCTCGATGAACTGCTGGGCAGCTCTGTCTGGGATTATACGCTCACCGATGTCTCTGTGGTCCAAGAGAAGGAGGGGCGCATCGATTTTTTGATGACGTACGACCTGGAGCTGGCCCGTAATGCCGTCGAATTCAGTGCATATTCGCCTTTTGACGGCCATTATGGTCAAGGGACGATGCTCACTGGGCAGAAGCGTGCCGTGTCCCTCCTAGGCAATGGTCAGCAGTGGCTGAGCTATGACCCGCTTTATTTTGGCGACCGTCAGCAGCTGGCTAAGCCTGCGTACGCTGATTTTGTGCCGACGGATGAGCAAACGGTGCTCTTCGGCACAGATCAGGCCATTTATTATCAGGAGAAGACGTACCTGGCGCAAAGCCAGGAGGATGCGGCCAATGAAGCGCTTTTGGAGTACGAGACCCAGCTTTGGGCGCAGGAGCGCTCCACGGGTGAACGCTATCCGCTGTCAGATGGGCTGCGCAACTATGATTTCAGCTTCGTTGACTATGCTGACGGCAAGCTCTACTTGGAGGCGCATTTTTGGGAGCCGTATTCCGAAGGCTTTCCCGGCGGCATCTTTGTCATCGATGAAGCCAGCCGCCAAGCCCAGGCGCTGCAAGATGATTCCCTGGCTGTGGCGATGACCCAAGACACCATCTACACGCTGCAGATCAGCTATGACGCTGAGCGGTGGGCGGCGAAGCTTTATGCCATCGATCAACGCTCGGCCCAAGTGCGTCCCATCTGCACTATCCCAGACCAAAGCGGGGGCGAAGAGATGCGCCGCTTCATGGTCCGCGGTCAGACGATGCGGATGGTGCATTATGATCTGGATAATCACCGCGAGATCTTTGAGATCGATCTGGCCAGCGGTCAGTATAAGCAAATCGAATAACCGTCAGTCGCGATAAGCGCCGGTCTGCTGTATGCGGACCGGCGCTTTTTGTTGGGCAGAATAATGGGCCGCAGCAGTGCGGATATTATAGGAAAAGTTTATAACAAGCACAGCGAAACAAACGAAAACCAATTAGATAAGCCCATATAAACGTGCTAGAATTGTAACATAAGAAAGATAATGTTTTCTAATGAATGAGGAGGTCGTTCTATGTTACGTTCAAAAGGTTTGACGAACAAATTGCTGCTCTTAGGTATTGACGGCATGGATCCGCGCTTCACCAAGCGCATGATCGAAGAAGGCAAGATGCCCAATACCAAGAAATTTATCGAGAGAGGCTCCTGTCGTGAGGACTTGATGCTCTTAGGCGCTATGCCGACCATCACGCCGCCGATGTGGGCAACACTGGGCACTGGCTGCTATCCTATGACCCACGGCATCACCGACTTCAATATCTCGGCGCCCGATGCCAAAGACGTCACCATCGCCGCTTTTTTCTCCAATTTTCTCAAGGCTGAGCCGCTGTGGAACGTTACCGCACAGGCCGGCAAAAAGACGCTGGTCTGGCATTGGCCGGGCGGCAGCTTTCCTCCGACCTTGGACAGCCCCAATCTGATGATGGTCGATGGTTCCAGCCCAGGCGCAGTAGGCGGCTTCTATGCGCAGAGAGACTTTGACACCATCTTCATCGCCAGCACCAAAGCGTCAGAGGTCTCTTATATGCCGATGTCCGTGACCACCACCGACATCGAGGGCGATGAAAAATTGACCATGGGCGGTCTGCCGCAGAAATCCCCCAATACGCCGGAATTCAAAGAAAAAATGAAGAAGTACAAGAATGAATATAAAGAAAACGTCAAGCATGTCGAAGGCTTCAAGGTCAACGCCAATGACGTTACCTGCAGCGTACAGTTCGAAGAAGAGCATGGCCTGATGTGGACCTTGGGCGATTTCCCCAGCGCCTGCTCCATTTCTCCCGTTTTGCCAGCGAACGGCTGGGAATTCGAGATCCCCGAGGACAGCAAAGAATTCGTTGCGATCATGGGCTATGGCCGCATCACCCGCAACTGCCTGATCCTCAAGAACGCTGACGGCATATACGACCGTGTAGCGATGTACAAGGACAAAAAGACCGCTGAACCGTTGGCCATTTTGGAAAACGACGTTTTCACCTCCTGCATCTACGATGTCCAGCCGACCAAGACCGGCGAAGAAAAAGTCATGCGCAACATGCGGATGTTAAAGATCGCTGAGGACGGCAGCTACGTCCGCATCTGGAGCTCCCGCTCCATGTCCTGCGAGGACGACAGCCCTTGGTTCCCCAGGAGCCTGTTCAAAGAGATCACCGATAAATTCGGCCCCATGATGCCGACCAGCCAGATGACCGGCAACGATGCGGACCTCATCCTCAAATGCAACCACGAGCAGTGGAAATTGGCTGCTAAATGGCAGGCAGACAGCATGAATTATATGATCGAGCAATATGATATCGACGTCATCTTCTCCCATTATCACGGGCCAGACCTGGAAGGCCACAACTACATGAAGTATTTGAAGACCCGCGATACCTCCCGTTATCCTGAGGAGGAAGTGGTCAAATTCGCAGAAGCCACCTACGAACTCACCGATGATTATATCGGCGAATTCCTGCCGCTTCTCGATCAAGGCTGGACCATCCTCATCTTCTCCGACCATG
>CABVBB010000089.1 GCA_902496505.1 uncultured Peptococcaceae bacterium | reverse complement strand
CAGGGAGCTAAGTGAAGCGGAGCTTTGGCTGGGGCCGGAGCTTTTAAGTGAGCGTCATCCTTTGCTGGTGGAATACGTCCGCCGTGATTGGCTGGCAGAGAAAGCGATCTTAGCGCAGGTCGCCAAAAGTGATTCAGCAGAGGCTAAGGAAAAAGCGCAGAGGCTGACCGAGAAATGGCAGCATATCGAGGAGGCGATGAGATGTCGATTCAGTGTCGAGATATTATCCGAGTGATAGAGCAGTGGGCCAAGCCATCTTTAGCGGAGGAATGGGACAATGTTGGATTGCATGTGGGTGATCCAGAGCAGCCGGTGGAGCGGATCATGTTGGCGCTGACGCCCAGTGAAGCGGCTATAGCAGCTGCCGTTGAGCAGCAGGCAGATATGCTCGTGACCCATCATCCGCTGCTTTTTAAGCCGATCAAGGCGGTGACAGCGCAGTCTGCTGCGGGCCGCTCCATTTATCAGCTGGTGCGTAATGGTGTAGCACTTTACTGCGCACACACCAGCTTGGATGCTGCTGACGGTGGTGTCAATGATATTTTGGCCAAGGCTTTGGGGCTGGAGAAGAGCCGTGCCTTGATCCCAGCAGAAGCACAGAGCCCGTGGTACAAGCTGGTGGTCTATGTGCCGCAAGGCTATGAAGAGATCGTCCGGCAGGCGATCTGTGCGGCTGGTGCCGGCCGAACAGAGGGATACTATGACAACTGTACATTTCGCGGAGCAGGTACAGGGACGTTCCGGCCGCTGGAAGGGGCTGAGCCCTTCTTGGGAGAAGCTGGAGAAGTGAACCAGGTGCCGGAATTTCGTTTGGAAACAGTGGTGCACAGAGCGCAGCTGGAAGCAGTATTGACCGCTATGCTGGCCGCCCATCCGTACGAAGAAGTGGCCTATGATCTGTTCAAATTGGCACCTGATCCTCAGCAGGCTGGTATGGGACGTATCGGCACTCTGCCGCAGGCCATGCCTTTGGAACGATTCCTGGCTCAGACGGCGCGCGCTTTGCAGATCGAGGATATCGCCTTTTGCGGAGATAGATCACGGCTAGTCCAGACGGTGGCGCTTTGCGGCGGCAGCGGCAGCAGTTTCTTGAAAGAAGCCAAAAGAGCCGGCGCCGATGTCTATGTCACGGGAGACATGAAATATCACGATGGTCAGCTGGCCCAGGAATTGGACTTGCCTGTCATCGATGCAGGCCATTTTGCTACCGAACGACTGATCCTGCCGATCATGGCCCAGCATTTGCAGCAGGCCCTGGGGCTTGAGCAAGAGCAGGTGTGGGTATGGCAGGACGAGGAAGATTTTTTGCAGCATTATCATCACATCATTCAGGAAGGTTAGGAGAAGAACAATGAAAAAACGATGGAAACTGATCGCTTTAGCAGTATTGGGTGCTTTTTTGCTGGCTGGCTGTGGTGCGCCGGCAGCGGATCCGACCCCAAAGGAGGATAAGGAGCAGACGACTTTAAAAATCGGGCTGCTGCGTATCGATGACAGCTTGCCTTTTTATATCGCAGAGCAGGAAGGCTTGTTTGAAAAGCATGGCGTCAGCGTCGAATTGATCGGCTTTAAAAGCGGCAAGGATCAATCTATCGCTCTGGAAAGCGGAGAGTTGGATGGCTTGATGACCGATATGGTGGTGCAGGGGCTGCTTAAAAAGAGCGGCACCGAGATCAAGGCTGTCGCAATGGCCTTGGGAGCAACGCCGGAAGAAGGGCGTTTCTTAGTGGTGGCAGCACCAAACAGCGATATTCGTTCAGCGGCCGATCTGGCAGGTAAGCGGGTGGCGATCTCCAACAATACCATGATGGATTATCTGATGGAGTCTTTCGCTGAACCAGCGGGTTTTGACTATGACCGTGTAGAATTGGTCAATATGCCTGATCTCATGCTGCGGGTCACTACCTTATTAGAAGGCAAGGATATCGATGCGGCGATCCTGCCGGATCCTTTGGCGGCCTATGCGGTGTATGAAGGCGCTCACGTGGTGATCGATGATACCCAATTAGGCGAGAATCTTTCCCAGTCGGTAGTCGCTGTGACAGATCAAGCTTTGACGGATAAGCATGACGAAGTAGCCAAAATGCTGGCAGCTTACAATGAAGCCATCGAGCTGATCAACGCTGATCCAGAAGCCTATCGGGAGCTTTGCTTAAAGACTGCCAGCGTGCCGGAGGAATTGGCTGATACGTATCCGATCCCCAGCTATACAGCCAACACAGTGCCCGATGAAGCGAGCGTCCAGCGCGTCATGGACTGGCTGGTGCAGCGTGGGCTGCTGGAACAAGCATTTACCTATGAAGATATGGTAGATGGGGAATTCATCAATGACTGAGCAAAAACCGGTGCTGCGGGCGCAGGGCCTAGGTCTTGAGTATGGGGAGAAAAAAATGCCGCCCAAGGTCATTTTTCAGGCGGTCGATCTGTCTATCGACGCTGGAGAGCGATTGACGATCATTGGGCCGTCAGGCTGCGGCAAAAGCTCGCTGCTCAATGTGCTGGCTGGGCTGCAGACGCCGACTGCTGGCAGTGTCTATTACCATGATGAGCTGCTTCAAAAGCCGCGAGCGGAGATCAGCGTCATTTTGCAGGAATTCGGCCTGTTCCCTTGGAAAAGTGCTGCGCAAAATGTCGAGCTGCCGCTGGTGCTGAAAAAAGTACCGACTCAGGAACGACAGGAGGCTGTTCGGCAGATCATGGAGCAATTGGATATTTGGCGAGTGCGCAGTCAGTTTCCCGGGCAGCTTTCCGGCGGACAGCGGCAGCGGGTGGCTATTGCCCGCGCGCTGATCCAAAAGCCGGAGATCCTCTTGCTGGATGAGCCTTTTTCGGCGCTGGATGCCTTGACCAGAGAAAATCTGCAAAATTTGCTTCTAAAGCTTTGTGAACAGCTGAAGATGACGCTTTTGATGGTTACCCACAGCATCGAAGAGGCGGTCTTTTTGGGACAAAGGATATTGGTCTTTGCCGATGGAGAGACCCAGCCTGTTTTGTTGGATAATCCGCAGAGCGCCAATGAAGCTTATCGGCAGACAGAGGCTTTTTATCAGCACTGTGCGGACCTTAGGGAAAGGATCAGAGGTGAGCAGCATGAAGCATAAGGCGATAAGCTATGGGGCGGCGCTGGTGATCTTGCTGGCCACGTGGCATTTGGGCAGTCTGGCGCTGCAAAAGCCCTTTCTGCCTACGCCGCTGGCCTCGATCCAAGCTTTTGTAGAATTGTGGCGCCATGAGGATATGGGCACGCATTTTTTGATCAGTGCCTATCGGGTGATCGCGAGCATCGTTTTGGCGGTGATCTTTGCTGTACCGCTGGGGCTTGTTATGGGGCGCAGTGAAAAAGTCGACCGTCTGCTCAGTCCCATGGTCTACCTGCTTTACCCGCTGCCCAAGGTGGTCTTTCTGCCAATCATCGTTGTCCTCATGGGGCTGGGCAATAAGCCCAAGATCTTGCTGATCGCCTTAGTGGTCTTTTTCCAGATCGCGGTGGTGACGAGAGACGCAGCCAAGGCTATCCCCAAAGCCAGCGAGCAGTCTATGCGCTCGCTGAGTGCGACCACTGGGCAGATGTATCGGCATTTGATCCTGCCATACTGCCTGCCGAAGATCTTGACGTCGCTGCGGGTAACGCTGGGCACGGCTATTGCAGTTTTATTTTTCGCCGAGACCTTTGCTTCTTTTGACGGATTGGGCTATTTCATCCAAGATGGGATGGAGACGAGAAATTATTCGGCAATGTATGCTGGGATCATTGGCATGGCGCTGCTGGGGATCGGCCTGTATGCGCTGGTCGATCTGGCAGAGCGGCGGTTTTGCCGCTGGCAGAAATATTGAAGGTAGGAGCGCAGTAAGCGTCGCTGATGGATTCGGCGGCGCTTTTTTCGTGGAAAAATTGTTTTGGCGTGGGAGTTTATGAGAAATTATACTTGCCAAATGGGCAAAATGCTATTATACTAGCTTTTAGTATCAGGTCTTAAGGAACGGAGGGAAGACGGTGGCGAAGAAAGCGGCAAAGATCCAGCGGCAGCAGGGACTGAAGGATTATTTGAACGAGGTGCCGTTTGCAACGGATGAAGAATTAGCAAAGCTGTTTGCCTGCAGCATCCAGACCATTCGCATGGATCGTTTGGAGCTGGGCATCCCTGAGGTACGGGAGCGGCTCAAGGCGATCGCCAGCGACAATTACAGCAAGGTGCGTTCTTTGCAGAATGAAGAGATGGTCGGTCAGCTGATCAGTTTGGAGCTGGGCGTCAAGGCAGTCTCAGTCTTGGAAGTGGTGGAGAGCATGGTCTCTGAGCACAGCAAGGTCTGCCGGGGGCACCACATATTTGCCCAAGCTAATATGCTGACGATGACGTTGATCGATTCAGAGGTGGTCTTGACAGGCAGTGCGCGGATACGGTTCAAGCGGCCTGTCTTTTTAGGCGAAAAAATGGTGGCTACAGCGACGTGGGCGCGGTCGAAGACCAATAAGCATTTGATCAAGGTCGTGACCAAGGTGGGTACAGAAGAAGTATTCGTCGGGAAATTTATCGTAGTTGCTTTGGACAGCAGTTTGAAAATGACGGAGGAGGTCTGAACATGAAAATCGCAGTTGATGCTATGGGCGGCGACCATGCGCCTCAGGAGATCGTTGCTGGTGTTTTGGAAGCCATTGAGCAGTATCCTGATGTGGAACAGGTATTTTTCGTGGGTCAGCCGGAAGCGATCGAGCCGCTTTTGGCAGGCAAAAGCCGAGACAAGATCGAGATCGTTGCAGCCAGTGAGGTCATAGAGATGGCAGATCATCCGGCTACGGCCTATCGCCGCAAAAAAGATGCTTCGATCACGGTAGCGACCAAGCTGGTCAAGGAAGGCAAAGCGGACGCGGTCATTTCTGCCGGCAGCACTGGCGGGCAAATGGTGGCGGCACTTTTTGGCCTGGGACGGATCAAAGGCATCGATCGCCCTGCTATCGGCTGTGTCATTCCGACCGCAGAGGGCGGCAAGCTGTTGGTCGATGCAGGTGCCAATACCAATGTGTCTCCGGAAAATTTGCAGCAGTTCGCTCAAATGGGCAGCATCTATATGGCCAGCATTTTGGAAATGGATCGGCCGAGAGTTGGCTTGATCAATAACGGTTCAGAAGAAACGAAGGGCAGTGACTTGACGCAGGCCGCCTATCAGCTGCTCAAAGCGGATGAAAGCCTTCATTTCATCGGCAATATCGAAGGGCGGGATATCCCCGCTGGGGCGGCAGACGTCATGGTCTGCGACGGTTTTACTGGCAATCTCGTCCTCAAAACGATGGAGGGCATGGCCAAGACGATCATGTCCATGCTGCAGGCAGAAGTGGAAGCGTCACTGAAATACAAAATGGGCGCGCTCTTGATGAAGCCTGCACTGCGGGGACTGAAACACCGCATGGATTATGCGGAGTATGGCGGAGCGCCGCTTCTGGGTGTTAATGGCATCAGCATCGTCTGCCACGGCAGTTCCAAAGCAGATGCCATCCGCAATGCTGTACGCGTGGCGATAGAATGTCATGAAAAGCAATTCGTACAGGAGATCAAAAATCGATTGGAAAGCGAGAAATAACAACATGGTAAGAGATAATGATGCCATTGGCATTTTGGGCACAGGTTCCTATGTGCCTGAGAAAGTCCTGACCAATCACATGCTGGAGGAGATGGTCGAGACCAGTGATGAATGGATCAGGACCCGCACAGGTATCCAAGAACGGCGCATCGCAGAAGCGGATACGGCGACCTCTGACCTGGCTCTGGCTGCGGCCAAGCGGGCATTAGAGGCGGCTGCGGTCAGTGCGGAGGAGCTGGATATGATCATTGTGGCGACGATCACGCCAGATATGGCGTTTCCGTCCACGGCCTGTATCCTTCAGGACAAACTGGGGGCAAAGAAGGCTTATGCATTTGACATCAGTGCAGCCTGCTCAGGTTTCATTTATGCGCTGTCCATTGCTTATGAGCATATTCGTCAGCATCCTGAGCATAAAGTATTGATCATCGGTGCTGAGACATTGAGCAAGATCGTTGATCCCAAAGATCGCGGCACAGTGGTGCTTTTTGGTGATGGCGCCGGAGCAGCAGTCATCGGTCAGACGGAGGGCCAAGGCATATTGGCCTTCGACATCGGCTCTGATGGTTCGGGCGGAGAGCTTCTGTGCCTCAAAGGCGGCGGTTCCAGGCATCCGGCAACCCACGAGACGGTGGATGCGCGGCTGCATTATCTGACAATGAGCGGCAAGGAAGTCTTCAAATTTGCCGTACGAGTCATGGGAGATTCAGCGCAGAGAGTCTTGGAAAAAAGTGATCTGACGGCTCAGGATATCGATTGTGTGGTGCCTCATCAAGCCAATATCCGCATCATCGACGCGGCCGTCAAGGCTTGGGGCATCGAACGGGAAAAAGTCTTCGTCAATTTGGAGCACTATGGCAATATGTCAGCAGCTTCTATTCCGGTAGCCCTTGATGAAGCTGTCCGTTCCGGTAAGATCGCCAAAAACGACAAGGTGATCCTGGTCGGCTTTGGGGCGGGATTGACTTGGGCGTCCTGCGCAATGATTTGGTCATAAAGAGATAGTCTTGGAGGATAGTATGGGAAAAATTGCATTTGTATTTCCGGGTCAAAGTGCTCAGTATGTGGGCATGGCTCGAGAGATCGCTGAACAGTCCAGTTCCTGTCGGGAACTGCTCGAAGCAGCTGACGCTCGTCTGGGCTATAAGCTGTCGGAGCTGATGTTTGAGGGGCCTGCTGAAGCTTTGACGCTGACTGAAAATGCGCAGCCAGCATTGGTCGCAGCCAGCATGGTCTGTTATAAGCTGCTCAAAGAAGCTGGCATCGTACCAGAAATGGTCGCCGGCCACAGCTTGGGAGAATATGCGGCTTTGGCTGCGGCTGGCGCACTGAGTGCAGAAGACGCTATTTGGCTGGTACGTCAGCGGGGACTTTATATGGCGGCAGCTGTTCCAGCCGGTGCAGGCAGCATGGCGGCTGTATTAGGTGCTTCGCAGGAACAAGTCAGGGAGCTGTGTGCTTATGCGGCGCAGTTCGGTCTCTTGGAGATCGCTAATTACAACTGTCCAGGCCAGATCGTGATCTCAGGTGAGAAGAGCGCCCTAGATGCTGCTGTGGCTAAGGCCAAGGAGTATGGTGCTAAAAAAGCCATGCCGCTGGCAGTGAGCGGGCCGTTTCACAGCTCGCTCTTGACAGGTGCCGGTGAGCGTTTGGCAGAGGCGATCGATCAGGTAACGATCCAAGCGCCGCAGCTTACGGTGATCGCTAATTACTCGGCTCTGCCAGTGCGTACGCCAGAGGAGATCAAACGATCGCTGATCGATCAGGTCAGTCATCCTGTTCGTTGGGAGGAATCCGTACGGTGGATGGTGAATAATGGTGTAGATACCATTGTCGAGGTCGGTGCCGGCAAGGTGCTGACAGGACTCACTAAGCGCATCGCGCCGGATGTGAAGCTGTTCAATGTGGAAAATATGGAGTCTTTCGCTGCCACGGCTGCAGCGTTAAGCTAAATAAGCCGCATGGCTAAAGCATCGAAGGGAGGTGAATGGGAAATGGACGTTTTTGAAAAAGTAAAAGCAATCGTAGCTG
>CABVBB010000088.1 GCA_902496505.1 uncultured Peptococcaceae bacterium | reverse complement strand
GCAGCGGCCAAACGGCGGATATTGAGCGCGTCCGCGCCCTCTGCAAGGACCAGCGCTTTAGCGGCCTTGAGGAGTTGTTCTCGGGAAATCAGTCCGTGCTTCATAGGCCCTCCGTTCTGAACGTTGTTCAGTTTTGATTATAGTATAGGCCTGTCTCAATCGCCCGTCAAGAGTCAGAGACCTGCCAAACAAAAATTTAACTATATTTTTTGGCTATCCTTCTATATAATGAAATTAATACCTTGTCGTCGTTTCACTAGGAGGGGTCTTATGCGCTTAGAGCAGCTTCAATATTTGATCACCATCAGTCAAAATCCATCTCTCAGTGCTGCCGCGGAAAAGCTTCATCTGACGCCGCAGGCGCTTTCCATGTCCATCACCGCCATGGAAAAGGAGCTGGATCTCGTCTTGCTCAATCGTTCGTTCAAGGGCGTCAGCCTGACCGAAGATGGCCGCCAGGTCATGGAGGCTGCCGAAACTTTTTTGGGCACCTTGGGTGCCATCCATGCCAAAAGCCGGGGACACAAGGCCGCCCAGCTCACGGGAATGTATGAGATCTTGACGGCCCACGGCGAATTCAATTTGTTTTTCCTGGATTTTTTGACTCAAGCGGCCAATGATCTGCCCAACTGCACTGTGCGGGTCCGGCCCACAGCTTACCATGATATCAAAACGCAGCTCACTGCGGATATCTATCATCTGGCCACCACCTACAGCTGCCAAATCGACGGCCAGTCTCTGTTCAAAAGCGATCCTGATCTGTATTTTGAACCGCTTTTCGCCTGCCGGCTGCTGGCCCTGACGCCCCGCTCACTGCCGCTGGCGGTATATAAGACCGTTTCCATCAAGAGCCTCTTGGATCAGCCGCTGATCATCTATCAGCCGGATACCAATGACCTCCCGCTGGAACTGCGCATCATCCAGCATTTCGGCGCGCCGAAGCGGCTGATGATGCACACCTCGTCGCCGCTGTGCCACAATATGATCCAGCGCGGTCAAGGCATCGGCCTCACCGTGCAGCCGATCTTCCAACAAAATTCGCGTCTATCACCCACCAATGATATTGTCATCCAGACGATCCGCGACGATGTGCAGATCACCTTTGGCCTGCTCGCCCAGCAAAATCGCCCGCAGCCGCCGGAGGTGCAGTTTTTGAGCCAGTACCTCAAGGATTTTGCCGCCGCGCTCACCTGAGTCAAAATATCAACACTGTGGTCGTTATGGGCACTGATTCGCCCTGCTGGTCATACAGCACGAAGCTTTCCGTCCCCTGCGGCACAGCGTAGGCAAAGGGCTGACTCGGATCGATCGCTATGAGCGTTTCATTATCCTCGCCTTCATTGAGCACGATCTGCGCCACCTGGGGCTGATTCATAGAGAGCAGCACACCGTTAAAACTATTGACGCCCCGCGCGATCACACCATCGCTGCCGCCCCTGCGAAAAACATACCCCAGCGGCAAACCGGGCTGTTTGGTATATACGCTATAGATAAATTCTGTCTGCGTCTCGTCGTAAAAGAGCAGTCCCGCCGCCCGATCGTTCACCGCGCTCACAGACTGCCAATCCGCATCGATGTACTGACTCTTGCGCGCATCCGCTTCCAAGTATCGTTCTGGCGTGCCAAAAAATGTCGCCCAATTGCCCAGCAAGGTCATACCCAGCACCAAGATCACCAAAAACGCGCTCCAACCCACTTGCTTCCGACTCCATTTCATCTCGCCGCCCCCTTGTTCATTTTTTAAGTATAGCATGGCCGTCAGCAAGCGTCACCTATTTTATCAGACTGCCGCCATAAACGCGGGACGCTGCATCTTTTTCTAAAGGATCGCTCTAAAATACCGCCGCAGTGTCAGCAGCCTGCTCATCGTTTTTTTCCCAAAAAAGCCGTCAGCCAATGGTTCGAACCATTGGCTGACGGCTTTTGCATTTACAGATTTTCGTTTTTCAGACCATCGATGAGATTGGCGCGCTTGATCTGGCGGACAGCGTACGCCATGGTGGTGCCGACCAAGATCAGGACGCCGAGCACGGCAGTGACATACGCCCAGATCGGGATATAAAAGGCGAAGCCAAAGTTGCCGCTGAGCGTCTTGTGCATGAGCAAAGCAATGGCTAGGCTCACGGGCAGACCGTAGGCCAGCGCCTTAATGCCGTAGAATAGACTTTCGTAGCAGACCATCTTGTTGAATTTGCCGGGCGTGATGCCTACGGAGCGCAGCATGGCGAATTCACGGGTGCGCAGGAGGACGCCGGTAGAAATGGTGTTGAAGATATTGGCCGCGCAGACCAGGACGATGAGCGCGATGAACCCGTAGATGAACACGGACATCATCAGCTGCAGCTGCCGCTGCATCTCCAGATTGGCCTTGAGGTCGGTCACTTGCATGTGGTGGTCGGGGAATTGGTTATAGAGATTGATCAGATCATTATAAAGCAGCGTGGACTGACGGCTTTGGAGCCAAGAAAGCAGGAGCGGCATTTCCTCGCCTGGCTGGGCATGAGCAGCCTGCCAGGCATCGCCTGCCTGCATGGAGGAGACGACATAGAGGATGTTGGCGCTTTCCTCATAGCCGCTCATAAAGACCGGCCGCTCAGCCGTGGAAGCGATGAGCTCCAGCTGCGCCCCCTCTCTGGGCAGTTGAAGCACAGCTGTGTCCTTGGTGATCTGACGCACCTCGCTAAAAGTATGCGCCTCTTTGAGCGTGATGGGCTGGATGGCGATAGCGCGCAGCTCATCGCCAAGGAGCGGTGTGATATCGATGCCCGCCTGCTCGCCGAACACCCTAAGGCTCTCTTCATCCAAGAAATTGATGCTGACATTGATCATGCGCTCGCCTGGCCTATCGGCAAAATCATACATCAGCGTCCCCTCCTCCGGCAGCGTTACTGCCAGTTCATCGGGTATCAACGCTTCTGTCAGGCATCTCTGGCCAAAGCTTGCATGATCAGCATAGCGCTGCTCCTTGACAGCTTGCATGATCGCCGCCCGATCCTCGTTGTCCTCTGGCTGGGCATAAAAGACCACGTCATACTGGAGATCCATCTGCGTCATATCAAAGGAATGACCAATATAATCGGTAAAAGTGGCCGCCGTCAAAAAAAGCACCACGCTGATGATGAGCGAAAGCAGACTGGCCAGATAGCGGCTGCGGCTGCGCTTGATATTTTTGAGCCCCAGTTCCGCTTCAAAACCAAAGAGCTTGCGCGTTAACGGCGACGTTTTGACCTGGCGGGGACTGATCTTATATTCCTGCGTATTGCGGATGGCTTCGATGGGCGAGATACGCGCCGCCCGTCTGGCCGGCACAAAGGCCGAAATAAGGAGCACCACCGCAGAGAAAAGCACCGCCCCTGCTATAGCCCACAGCGGCAGCACCGCCTGGATATGCCCGTCCATGCCTAAGATGTTCTGCAAAGCAGGCTCCAGACATTTAAAGGTGATACCGATGCCGATATAGCCGCAGATGAGGCCCAAAGGAATGGCGATCACGCCGATGATGAGCGCTTCAAAGAGCACGCTGCCCACCTTCTGCCGCTTGGTCGCGCCCACAGACGCCAGCATGCCCAGCATCCGGCTGCGCTCAGCCAAAGAGATGGCAAAGGCATTGTAGATGAGGCTCACCGAACCGATGAGGATGATCAATGCCAAGATCGCCACGACACTGATCATGGTATTGCGGAAGTTGTTATCCTTGGTCACGCCGTAGTAGACCAGCAGCTGATTGTTGAAGTGGACAAACTGAGCGCCCATGTCCGCACCCAGCGTCTCCCCTCGGGTGTACAGGCCGCTGTCGATCTTTTTAAGCGTCTGCTGGATGGTCACCGGAGCATCGGCAGCAAGGGCCTCCATATCCAGTCCGCACAGCCCCAGGTAGCCGTCCTGCCAAGTACCCTCCAGCTCACTGCTCATTTTGGCAATGCCGACAATGGTGTAATTCACCGTTTCTTCCGGCTGCCACTGGGCTTTGTCCACCCGACCGTCTGCTTTGGTCAGCCAAGTCTCAAAGCCATCGTCCTGCAGGAAATAGCCGCCTTTAGAGAGACTGATGGTCTCGCCTACCTGCCAGTCCAAGCGGGCCGTATCGATAAAATTCTGCGAAACTAACAGTTCTTGTGCATTGCGGGGATAAACGCCCTCCACCATAGTCATCGGCAGCTGAGCGAAACTCTCCGGCGTATAGCCTGTGAGCACCATACTCTGCCGCCTGGGGTCCGCGCTGCCCGCCAGCTGCACCCAGCCTTCAAAATGCGCCACTGTATAGGAGGCGGTATTGTCATCCTGGGCAACCTTAGGCACCTGATCAGCGGTCACCTCTGCAAATTCTACCTGCCAGTTGCCCGTCTCCTTGGCCACTGTCTGCTGAAAGGTCTGCATAAAAGACGCTGTGATGATGAGCACAGCCGTGATCATCGCTACCGAAATGATGGTGCCGCAGATGGTCACCAAGGTGCGCCGTTTGTTGGCTTTTAGATGACGCAAGGTCAGCTGATGGACGACATTCATGACCGGATCACCTCATCTCTGGCGATACGGCCGTCCTCGATGGCGATGATACGCTCCGCCTGCAAAGCGATGCTCTCATCATGCGTGATGACGACCAGCGTCTGGTGCCGCTCCTTGTGGAAGGTCTTGAGCAGCCTGAGGATCTCCTGACTATTGCGGCTGTCCAGATTGCCGGTAGGCTCGTCCGCCAAGACCAAGGCCGGCGAGGCGATCAAAGCGCGGCCGATGCTCACCCGCTGCTGCTGGCCGCCGGAAAGTTGATTGGGCAGATGGTTCAGGCGGTTGGTCAAACCCAGCACCTCTACCATTTCCGCCAGCTGACCCTCGTCCACCTCCCGTCCGTCCAATAACAGCGGCAGCGTCAGATTCTCTTTGACATTGAGCACTGGGATGAGGTTGTAAAACTGATAGATGAGCCCGATCTGCCGCCGGCGAAAGACTGCCAGCGCTGTCTCATTCATCTGGTAAATATCTGTGCCGTCGATGAAGACCCGCCCCTCGGTCGGTCCGTCCACGCCGCCCAAAATATGCAGCAGTGTGCTCTTGCCGGAGCCTGACGGCCCCACGATGGCCACGAATTCCCCCTTATTGATGCTGAAGGACACATCGTCCAGCGCCATCGTCGCCGTCTCGCCTGAGCCATAGCGCTTGCCTAAATGTTCCACCCGTAATAATTCCATGTTCCTGCCTCCTGTCATGTGCAAGTGAGATTTGATATGCTTAGCATACCGCCTGCGCATGACGATCCTGTGACCGGCAAGGTGACGATTTGGTCACACGACCTGTTTGTACAGCTTGATGACGAACTGCGCGCCGCCCTCCGGCGCATTGCGGGCGATGATATCGCCGTTTTGGCTCTGCAGGATCGTCTTGGCCAGCGCCAGACCGATGCCCACGCTGCCGGCTTGGGCCTGGCGGCCCTTGTAGAACCGCTGGAACAAAAACGGCAGCTCCGCTTCATCGATGCCTGGGCCGCTGTCAGTGATGGTGATCTCCGTATGCAGCGGATTTTCCGCCGCCTGCACAGTGATCATACCGCCCGCTGGCGAATGCTCCAGCGCATTTTTGAGCACATTGGTCAGCGCCTCCGCCGTCCAGTTGGCATCACCCTGCCAGATAAGCGCCGCCGGGCAATCGATGACCAGCGTCACCTCTGCCAGTTCCATGGGCACAGCCAAAGGCTCCGCCGCCTTGGCCAGCAGCGCGTTCAGATCGATCGGCTCCTTTTTGAACGTGATCACCGCCGCGTCGATGCGCGAAAGCGTCAAAAGCGACGATACCAGCCACTGGATACGCTCCAGCTGCTCCCCCGAACTGTCCAAAAATTCCCGCCGCTTAGCTGGCGGCAGCCCCTCGTCCCGCAACAGATCATTCATGACAAAAAGCGCTGTCAGCGGCGTTTTCAGCTGATGCGAGATATTGGCCAGCGCCTGCGCCAGATAATCCTTGTCCGCATAAAGCTGCTCTGCCTGCCGTTCCAGCACACAGGTGATCTTGTACAGATCATTTTTCAAAATGCTCAGCTCGCCCTCTCGATTGTCCCGGATATCCAGCGGCTTGCCGCCGGAATAGACCTGATTCAGATACCGTGACAGCCACCTGAGCTCCCGATAGCGCCACGCTGTAAAAAAGGCGTACACCGCGCCCAAAGCCAACGCCAAGCCCAGAACGATCAGCCCCGCCTTGGTCGATTCCAGACATCCCAGCAGCACGCCCACGCTTGACAAAATGAGCCATGCTGCAAGCAGCAGGCCGATCTCCCGATTGCGCGTCACTCCCTCACCTCCAAACGATACCCCAAGCCCCGCACCGTCGTGATGCGGCCCTCATCCCCAGCAGCAGCCAATTTTTCCCGCAGCCGCTTGATGTAGACGGTGAGCGTATTGTCATTGACAAAATTGCCCGCCACATCCCAGATGCCCTCCAAAAGCTGAGCCCGCGAGAGCACCTGCCCCGCATTGACCGCAAAGGTCAAAAGCAGGCGATACTCCAGCGCCGTCAGCGCCACTTCCTGCCCATTCACCGTCACGTACGCCCGCTGCGGATAGATCGTGAGCCTGCCAAACTGCCACACCACCGGCGCGGCCGCCCGTTCACTGCGCCTGAGCACCGAGCGGATGCGGCTCAAAAGTTCCCGCACGCGAAACGGCTTGGTGATGTAATCATCCGCGCCCATGTCCAGGCCCATGACCACGCTCACCTCCTCATCACACGCCGTCAAAAAGATCACCGGCACATCGCCCTGCGCCTTGGCCTGCCGGCACACCTCATACCCATTGCCATCAGGGAGCATCACATCCAAAAGCAGCAGCTCATACGTCCCCTGCGCCAAAGCCTCCAGCGCCGCCGCCTGACTCTCCGCACACGTCACCTGATAGCCCTCGCTCTCCAGCGAATACTTAAGCCCCATGACGATGCTCTTGTCATCCTCCACCAGCAAGATCCTCATCCCGCCCGCCTCCTTCGTCGCAAAATCATTCTGCCCCTATTATAACCCATTCCCCCGCCGAAAAAATGACCAATTGGTCACATTGCGCCCACAAAAAAACGCCAGCCGCTGGGGCTGACGCTCGCTTCAAAATATTCATCCACGTTCCTTCAAAAAATCCACCCAGCGTTTGTACACGGCCAGGAGCGGCTCGTCCAAGCGGCTGAGGGCTTCCAGGCGCAAGGCATCAGGCACGCCGTAGTACGCTTCGGCGATACTGCCGGTGATGGCCGTCAGGGTATCGCTGTCGCCGCCAAGGGAAACCGCCAGACGCAGAGCATGTTCAAGATCCGTGCTTTCCAAAAAGGCGATGATGGCTTCTGGCACCGTTTCCTGGCAGCTTTCCACATGGTGGTACGTTGGCCGGATGTCGTCCGTGGTGCGTTCCAAGTCATAGCCATACGTTTGGCTGACATAGTCCTTGATGGCCGCCTTATCCGCGCCGGTACGAGCCAGAAAGATCGCGGCTGCTGTGGCCTGCGCGCCCTTGATGCCCTCCAGATGATCGTGCGTCACCCGCGCCGTAAGCGCTGCCTGCGCCTCCACCACAGCCAAGTCCTCATACATCCAGGCCACCGACGAGACCCGCATGGCCGAGCCATTGCCAAAACTATTGTACGGTCCCGCCGCAGCGTCCA
>CABVBB010000087.1 GCA_902496505.1 uncultured Peptococcaceae bacterium | reverse complement strand
TTATCCTTCAAGACCCGCACACCGATGCCCTGTCCCTCGGCCAGCTTGCTGTCCTGTAACTGTCCCTGCTTGACTTCCAGCTCCATCGCTTTGTGCTTCATGATAAAAAATTCCACATCGCTGACCCCAAGCTTAGCCGCCTTACTCAACCCAGTGTCAACGAAACGTTTAAATTGTTGATCCATGTTCTGCCTCCAAACTCTTAGTAACGCATCTGCCTGATCACCAAAACATTTTTGAAAATAGGCGCTCCTATCATCGACTCGGCTTCATCTGGCAAATTGCCGGAAGTTTCACCGCCGACCCAGATCTCCGGGCAATCCAAACTGCCGCCCTCTGCGATATACAGATCTCCCGTGACCCAAAGCCGCTTGGCCTTAAGCGTGCCGGTCACGCAAAGATGTCCCTCAACATAAAGCGGCCCCTCCAGATCCAGCGACCGCACTGTCGCTGTCCAATCCTTTTGGCCGTCAGCTATACAGTACAGCCCGCCGGAGAGGGATCCTGGCTGATCCAGCAGCACACCGCCTGCATGATCGTCTTTGAGCAGATGATCATAGCCATTGTCTGCCAAAAGCGTCTTGGCCTTATCACTTTTGACCAAAAGGATCGGCTGCTCGCTGCCAGCCTCCTGCGGCAGCTTGGCCAGATAAAGCTCTCCGCTCACCGTTGATTTGCCCTGTTTTGTCTGTCCGCTGGCAGTGATGGTCATTTCCCGCTCTGCTGTTTGCCGCCAGCTGGCCTTGAGCATACCCTCCAAGCCGCCCGCATCGATGGGCCGCTCGAGCAATCGTTCAGGAAGCGCCGCAAGCGTATCTTCATCAACGGCCTGCTCCAATATGGCCAGCGCTTCCTCCATTGCGCCCTGGGCCAGTGCTCTGCTCTGCACCAAGGTGATCTCATCATGGCTCACACGGAAATAATTGCCGCTGACAGCCAAAACTAAGGCAAACCAAATACAGCCAATGGCCATGATCACGATCGTCATCACCAAGACCTGCCCTTTTTGACGATCCATATCTGCTTCATCCTATCTGCGTATGATCGTAAAATCCTCTAGTATCTCTTCCTCACCGCCAGCAGTCCCACCGACGACCAAACCGCCGATCTTCATGGTCGGCTGCGCGTCAGCGACCGGTGCGCTCTGCCCGTTTTTGCCGCAGGTCCCGATAGCATAACCCAGATCGTCGGCGACCATCTCCACATTCTGCAAACTCTTGGGTCCATTGCCGGCCAAAGTCGCACCGCGCACAGCATACTGGATCTCGCCGTCTTCTACCATATAGCCCTCCGCCACATCAAAAACATAATCGCCATTGATGCTGTTGACCTGACCACCGCCCATCTTGGTGACTAAAAGTCCGTGCTTGGTCGAGCGCATGATCTCTTCGACGGAATCTTCCCCGGGAGCAATATACGTATTGGACATGCGGGTGATAGTCTTCTCCTTGTACGACTGCCGCCGACCGTTGCCTGTAGAATAGGTGCCCTCCTTGACGGCTGTATGATAATCATACATATACTGTTCCAGCACACCTTGGCGGATCAATACATTTTTGCGGCCCAGATGGCCTTCATCATCGAAAGCATAGGAGCCGTATTTTCCCGTTAAGGTGGCATCATCGACCACGGTGATCTTTTCCGAAGCGACTGGTTCTCCCAATCGCCCAGCGTAGACTGACAAGCCTTTCTGTACCAGATCACCTTCCAGCCCATGGCCGCAGGCCTCATGCACCATCGTGCCGCCCGCTTCACTGGCCATGATCACCGGCATGGTACCAGCAGGACACGCTTTGGCGGATAAGAGCCGTTTGGCTCGTTCGGCTGCTTCTTCGCCGAGATCCTGCGGATCTTTTTCGCGAAAAAGCTCAAATCCCACCGTTCCACCAGCAGAAGCGAAGCCCGTCTGGACAGCTTCGCCGTCCTTGGCAATGGCATTGCAGGCCATCCTGGTGCGGATACGTTCATCCTCTACATAGACGCCTAGACTGTTGGCGATCGTCACCTGCTGCGTACTGTCGCTGTAGCTCAGCGCCACCTGCTCGATTCGCTGATCTACTGCCCGCGCAGCTTGGTCAGCGATCTTGAGCAGCTCCACCTTTTCCGTAAAATCCACTTCATCTGGCCGAAAAACGATCTCCGGCCGCAAGGCCTCTGGCTGAGTCATAAAAGCTGCCACTGGCTGCCGGACGTCACTTTTGGCTGCTGAAGCTGCTGTCTGAGCCAAACGGCAGAGATTTTCCTGGCTCAGATCATTGGTATACACATAGGCCGTATTGTCTCCGTGGATGACGCGGATACCCACGCCGCTTTCGATACCTGTATTGACCTTTTCGATGCGGCCATTTTCGCAGCTGATGCCGGTATTTTCTTTATACTCCAGATAAAGTTCGGCAAATTGACCGCCCTGAGCCATCGCTGCCTCTAAAACTTCTCTCACTTCTTTTTTATCCATTGATAGCCTCCTGATCTACCCTAAAATCAGCTCCACAATAAGCTGCATAGTGCCGTCTGCGCCCTCTTCTAAAGCAAATTGCGCGATCTTGGCAACGCAGGGCTGAGTTTCCAGCCAGCTCAGCAATCGTGCTAAGTCATTATATGCGCCTGTTGCCGAGATTTGACAGCTATAAGCTGCCTGCTCTGACGCTATACTGGTCGTAAACAGCGTCAGCTCCGCTTCTGATCCTTCTGCTTCTGCTGCCAGTGCTTCCAAAAAAAGCGCCGTATTTGTTTTCTCTGCAGATACGTGATATTCCTGCTCAGCGTTTGACGCCACAGTCTGCCGCAGCGCTTCAGCCGCCTGCCAATGGCTGTGCGTTCCTAAAAGAAAGGCTGCTGTCAATACGACCGTCAGCAGATACCAAAAAATCGGCCTAACCTTCATCCGAAACGCCCCCTTCCAAGCTGACTGCTATCGTCAAGGCGATAAATGCCTCCGGCTGACCGTCTGTCAAGCGCAAAAGCTTTTCAGAACGGGTAATGGTCATGGTGCTGATCTCAGAAAGTCCCTCCAGCCGCTCGCCAAATGCAGCCGCTTCTGACCAATCCGGCGCTGAGGCATAGATCACCAGTCCTTTTGCTTCCAGCTTGATCTCCTGCAGCACTGTCTTGCCTTTGACAGCATCGATGTGTTCCAATACCTGCCCATACGCGCTCTCCCTCCGTTCTGTGGAAGCCTGTTGTACAATGGCTGGTTGATCAGCCGTTTGTTTTTGCACCTGCTGCAGCCAGATGGCGCTCCCCAGCCAGCAGCAACCTGTTAAAGCGATCAAGACGATGCATCCCCATAACGCGCGGCTGCCTTTCTGCCCGTTGATGACAGTACTTTGCTGCCAGTTTTCCAGTAAGCTGTTCTTTTCCAGACTTTCCAAGAGACTGCGCACCAAAAGCGGCACTTTCTCAGACTGCCACTGGCTAAACGGCGGCTGCTCATTAAGCAGGAACACTTCTGTTTCTGCCAGCACTGCCAACTGCCTGGCGAAAAGCTCCGCTTCTGCGCCTTCTTCCAAATAAAACACTGCCTGAGTTTGGTGCCACAACTCCTGGCGGACCAGTGCATTGACTGTGCGCTTATAAGCGAGCGCCATTTCCTCTGCACTTTGCGTTCGATTCATCGTCTGCCCATGAATAGGCTGCCCATTTTGCATAAAAAGCAGCGTCATCTGATCCCCTGCATGATAGAGCAGCACCGTTTCCGCCGCCTGCTTCAGCTCAGCTGACAACTGCTGCCAAGCGCTCAGCAGTGCCTCATAGATCCCGATAGTTTCCTTGATCGCTATCCCTGCCTCTGCGGCCTGCTGCTGCACTGTTTGGAGATCGGCTGCTGAGTAAGTGACGGCAAAAAGCCACTGCTCCCCTGCTTCTTGGCGTACTGCTCGCCATTTATAACATACGGCTTCAGCAGGAGCTGTTTGTAAAGCCATTGCCAGCATCTGACGCGTCTGGCGCACGTCCGCCTGCGGCAGCCGCAGCAACCTGGCTTCTGCCGCAGATGGCGGCAGAAGCACCACTGCCTTGCGTTTTTGGGCTGGTTTACCCGTCAAACCAGCAGATACATTGATTTGCTGATACTGCCCTTGCTCCAGCCAAACCAAGTTTTTTTCCTCTGACAGGTGATCCCAGATCATCTTTTGCTGCTTCATAAGCCCCTCTCCCTTCCTGCTGTCCGCCAGTAATAGCCGCCTACTGAAAGCGTACGCTCCAAGCTCAGCGTTTTAGCCGGCGTCTGGCCGCTCAGACTGATCTGCACCACTCTTACTGGCGCCTCGCCCTCTTCTGGATAGCGGATGATCATCTCCGACAAAAAATTGGCGATCGGCTGCCGCCGTCCACCATTTTCTTTCCGATAAAGCACCTGTCCAGCCAGCTGATAGGGATGCTCCTCGCTCATGGTGTCAACACTGAGCTCATAACTGATGGTGTCGCCTGTCTCATTGATCAAAACCAGCTTGTCCGCCTCAGTCTGCGGCAGGATGCACACCGTCTGACGCAGATCATAGGCCAGCTCGCTCATAGCATAATTCAAATTTTCCGCCAGCTCATTTTCTGCCAATACTTGTTCCTTCTGCCGCTGCCACTGCAGCAGGCCGTCTGTCAAGATCATCAACAGCACACTGCATAAGGCCAAGGTCACGATCAATTCGATCAAGGTAAACCCTTTTTCATCCTTCAACACGAGCCTCGCCTCACTGTCGCAAAACGCCACTGCTTCCCTGTGGCTTCCTCCGTGATCACTAAGATAACGTCCTCTGTTCCATGATCTGATGCTGCACTGATCTGCCAAGTACACTTAAACGCCCCGCAGGCCGTTTCACGCACCTGTTCTGCGCCGTTCGCAGCCATTCCTCCTTCTGCCTGGAGCAATTCATCCGCCAGCGTCGCCACAGTCTGTTGGATCTCACTCTGACGTCTGGAGCGTTCCGCCAAATTATAGCCTTCCCAGAGACTCAACATCACCAGCGAGACCAATGCCAAAGCTGCCACCACCTCGACCACAGTCATTCCCCGCTCATCATGCTGCAAATCAAATTTTCCCCGCACTGATCCTCACCCGACCTGTTTGATAAAAATAGATAGATCGCTTCATCTTCTCCTGCTTAAATACAATATGACCATTGTGATCCACATGTCCATCCTCCCCAAAATCCACAAAAGTATCTTGGGTATAATCGATCTTGATCCCTGGCGGCAGCTCAGCCTTTTTGATCAGGGTGCGCTCCATGTCCATAAAGTATATGACATAAGCGATCTGCGTCTTGTCCAAAGGATAAAAATTCACCTTGACCGAACACTGCTCCCGTTTGGCTGCTTCCTGCGCCAGCCGCAGATCACTGTGCACCTGATAAACGGCGCTCTCAAACCGTTCCTCCGTCAAACGCTGAGCAAACTGCGGCAGGACCATAGCCCCCATCACGGCCAAGATCGCCAGCACCACTACCAATTCCATCAGCGTGAAGCCTCGTTGATTTTTCCACTGCATGACAGGCCTCCTCAATTGAACTGCGCACTGCGGTTATCTGCCACAAAATCACCGGAGTTGTAAACGCCGTCACCATTTTCCATAGTCGCCTGGACCCAGCCATCTGCCTGCACGCGCACCACATAAGTATAGCCCTCTAAGGGCGGCTTCAACGCCTTGTCCAGCAAGCCCTGCTTGATCAGCTGCTCCTGAGGCAGTTCCTGGCCTATCCAAAGCTCACGTTCTGCTTCGGTATATAAAAATTGATCACCCGCTGATTCCAGCATTTTTAGATCCGTCTGGATGCGTGTCACCCGTCCACGGGCAGCCACACCGCTGACATTGACTGTGACCAGGGAAGCCAGCACAGCCAAGATGGCCATGACCACGATCAGTTCTACCAAAGTAAATCCTTTATTGCTCTGCACAAAGCGCCCCCCCTTTCAGCCAATATAGCGATACGATGAAATGATGGGCAAAAACAAGCTGCCCGCGATCAACAGGATCAATAGCCCCAGAAAAATGATCAGCACAGGCTCGATGATCCGTGCCAAGCGTTCACAACGCTGACTGATCCGCTGGCTGTAATATGCGCTGCTGTGCAGCAGCATTTCCGCCAAATGGCCGCTTTCCTCTCCCACATGGATCATCTGCAAAGCCGCCGGCGGCACAAAGGTGCATTCCGCCAGACCGTTAGACAGTGAGTGTCCTCGCAGCGCCTGCTCCGTCAACCGTTCAAGCTCCTCGCGATAGATAAGGCCGCGGTAATGCCTGCTCTGCATCTGCAGCGCCTCTAAGACCTGCACTCCGCCTTTGAGCAGCTGCCCCAGCATCTGAGCAAACTGTACGAAATAATGCTCCGCCCAGAGCCTTTCCGTCAGTGTCGTGCTGTGCACCACCTGCCGCCAAAACGCCTGCCAGCGGTGATCCTCTCTAAGCCCCCGCCAACTGGCAAGGCCGCCAGCTATCAACAATGCCAGCGCCAGCAGCAAGCCCGCACCATGCTGCACTACAAAATCACTCAATGCGATAAATCCCCGCGTCAGCCATGGAATAGGTGCATTCAAAGAAGCATAGGTCTGCACCAAGGCTGGCACCACAAAAATCATCATTGCCGCCACTGCCGCTGCTACGACTAAGAGCACCAGCGCCGGATAAAGCATTGCCGTCAGCAGATCATTTTTCAGCCGCCTCTGCTGCTCAAAATGATCTGCTGCCTGATAGAGAGCTGAGCCCAGCTGACCGTGCTCCTCACCTACTGCCGCCAGTTCCGCAAGCATTGGTGGGATATGCGCATCACACTGCGCCATAGCTGCTGCCAGCGACTGCCCCTTGCGGATATGCCCCACAAGCTGCTCCAGCCACTGATCCAAATTACGCGGCAAAGGCTCTTTTTTGATCAGCTCCAAGCCCTCCAGCAGCGAGATTCCGCTTTCTAAAAGTAATGACAATTGGCGGCAGAAAGGCTCCATTTCCCCGCTCTTCAGCCGACTGCTCCAATGTATGCTCTGAACAGGCCATGCCCAAAGCCTGGTAGCAAACAAGCCCTGTCGACGCAGCTCATCTACAGCCTGCACACGGCCTGCCGCCTCGATCACGCCCTGCACCTTTTGACCCGCACCATCCAGTCCACGATATCCATATCTCGCCATAGCGCTCACTGCTCCTCTGCCGCTATCGTCGCCGCCAGTACCTCATCCCACGTCGTCAGACCCTGCTGCACCTTGGCCAGCCCATCCTCGCGCATAGTGGCAAAGGACAGCCCTGCGGCCAGACGCTGCTCAAAGCGTCGGGCTTGGATAGCCTGCCGGTCAGCCGCTTCCAGCAGCCAGACCTCCTGCAGCGCCAATCGGCCCTTGAAGCCGATATCATGACACAAAGCGCAGCCGCTGCCACGCCATGCCTCAGCTGCTTCGCCCGTCATTTGGGTGATCTCAAGCGCCTGCTGCTCATCCTGCCGCAGGCAATGGGGACAATTGCGCCGCACCAAACGCTGGGCGATCACTGCGATCAAACTATTGGCGATCAAAAAAGGCTCGATCCCCATTTCCAGCAGCCGCAGCACGGCACTGACCGCATTATTGGTATGCAGTGACCCCAGCACCAGATGACCGCTGTTGGCCGCCTTGACCGCAATAGCCGCTGTCTCCTGATCGCGGATCTCGCCCACCATGATAATATCGGGATCCTG
>CABVBB010000086.1 GCA_902496505.1 uncultured Peptococcaceae bacterium | reverse complement strand
CCCCTGCCGCTGGCGGCGGGAGATCCCGACCTGCTCCAGCATAGAGCGCTCGGCCAGCTTGAGTAGTTGGAAAAAGACCTGATCATCGGCCCGATCAGAAGCGGGCAGCACTTCGGCGAGGAGATAGCGCTCTTCTAGCTGCTCGGCCAGCTTGAGCCATTTGTCCAGCTGTTTTTTGCGCTGCCGGTAGGGGATAAAAAGTCCCGCTGCCAAAAGCAGCAGCCAGACGCTGGCGATGAGCAGGACGCTGTCAACACTGTTGCCGATGAGCAGCAAAAATAAACTCAAGAGCACCAGTCCCAGCAGATTGACCAGAAGGAAGGGCAGGCGGTTTTTGAAGTACAGGCGGCTGTTCATAGGGTGTAGCCCTGCCGATGCTTGGTCTTGATCAGATCCGTCAGGCCGATGGCGGATAATTTGTCGCGGATGCGATTGATATTGACGCTCAGGGCATTGTCATCCACATAGAGCTGATTGTCCCAGAGATAATCCACCAGATCGGCCCGCGGACAGATCTGCCCAGCGTGCTGGAAAAGGTAGTAGAGGATCTTGAGCTCGGTCTTGGTGAGATCCGCTTCCTTGCTGTCATATTCCAGCGTGCTTCTTTCCAAATGGAGGACAGCGCCCCGCCAGGAAAGGTTTTCTGTCGGGGTCAGGGGATAGGCCCGCTTGAGCAGAGAATCGATCTTGGCCAGCAGGATGGCTGCATGGTAGGGTTTGGTGATAAACGCATCCCCCCAGCAGGATGCTGTTCAGTTCATCACTGGGCGTATCGCTGGCCGTCACAAAGATGATGGGCGCCTGCGAAAAGGTACGGATCTGGGCGCACAGGGCAAAGCCATTTTCGCCCGGCAGCATGACGTCCAAGAGGATCAGCTGCGGCTGTTCCTGGCGCACCTTGGCGGCAGTCTGGGCAAAATCTGTCACCACGGTCACCACGTAGCCGTGTGCGGTCAAAAGCGTTTCCAGCTCCTGACGGATCAGCACATCGTCTTCCACGATCATGATCTTACGCATAATCATATCGCCTCTTTCTGCAAAGGTATGGTTTTTTTATCAGTGGGGTATCGTTTTTTATCAGTATAGAGGGTTTGGGGGGAGAAAACAAGAATGAAGCGGCGAAAGCAAGACTCAGCCTGCGCAAAGAAGCAAAAGAAGCAGCAATTTGACCGGCAGATTTCTGTAATAAAATGCTGTATGCGGGTCAAAGTATGATATAATGGAGCATACTAGCACAATACAAAGGAGAGCACAACGATTGGAAAATAAAGTGAAGGGCAACATCAGTACGATCAGCCAGACGACACTGGCTGAGCTGGAAGCGCTGTATGAGGAGATCGTGCCTCGCTCAGAGATCATCTCTCAGCCTCTGGCACAAGCTATGGCCCGCCTGACGGACAAGATCGGCAAGGAGATCGCCGTCTATATCACCCGTTTGGGCAAGGTAGAGCTGGTCACGGTGGGCTCGAGCGATCTGGCGCATATTCCAGAATTGAACCATAGGCGCGCGGAAAATGGTCTGTGCGGTCTGCGCTGCATCCATACCCATCCCAACGGCGACAGCCGTTTGAGCAGCCCAGACATGAGCGCCTTAGTCAATCTGCGCTTAGATATGATGGCAGCATTGGGGACCAGCGAGAAGCTGAGCTTGTCCTTTGCGCTGCTTAGGCCCGATGAAGCGGGCTATCTGAACCACACGGTGACGCTTTACGGCCCCTTTAATGAGGCGCAGTTTTACCGGATACAGCCGCTGGAATTGATCCAGGCGGTGGAAAAAGCGCTTTTTGGCTCGACGTATGCGGCCGAAGATGCCGAGGAACGGGCCGTATTGGTAACGGTACTGTCCAGCCAGACAGAGGCTTGGGAAGAAGACGAGATCCAGTCTGAGCTTCGCGAACTGGCCAAGACAGCGGGGCTGCAGGTAGTGGGCGAGCTGACGCAGAAAAAGGATAAGCCTGACGCAGCGCTCTATCTGGGGCGAGGCAAGCTGGAGGAATTATCGCTGCTCTGCCAAAACAGCCGCGCGGACTGCGTGGTCTTTGAAAAACCGCTGTCCCCATCGCAAAACAGCAATTTGACTCAGACGCTGGGGCTCAAAGTCTTAGACAAGACCACGCTGATCTTGGATATCTTTGCCCAGCGGGCGCGCAGCAAGGAGGGCAAGCTGCAAGTGGAATTGGCCCAGCTCAATTATCTATTGCCGCGCCTGACCGGACGGGGCACAGAGATGTCCCGCTTAGGCGGCGGCGTGGGCACCAGAGGTCCTGGCGAGACCAAGCTGGAAAGTGACAAGCGCCACATCCGGCGGCGCATCGACGCCATTGAGCGTGAGCTGGAGGCTGTCCGCCGCCACCGCGAGGTGCAGGGCCGCAGCAAGACGAAAAACGGTCTCTTCACCGCGGCCCTGGTGGGCTATACCAATGCCGGCAAATCTTCGCTCTTAAACGCCCTGGTCGGTGACAATATCTATGCGGAAGATCAGCTCTTCGCCACACTGGACACTACTACGCGGGCGCTGCTGCTGCCGGACAAGAGCAAGGTGCTCCTCACCGATACGGTCGGCTTTATCCGCGATCTGCCTCATCAGCTCATCGAAGCCTTCAAAGCTACGCTGGAGGAGCTCCAAAGCGCTGATCTGCTTTTGCACGTGGTGGATATCAGCAGCCAAAATTACGAAAATCAGACCCGAGCGGTGCATCAGGTCCTAGAAGAGCTGGGCGTCACGGAAAAAGACATGATCTATGTCTTCAACAAGATGGATCGGCTGGAGGAACTGCCGGTGCTGACGATGCATCTGCCCAAAGAGAACTGCTGCTATGTGTCAGCGCTGACCGGCTATCATCTGCCGGAGCTTTTGGAGCTGATCAACAGCCGTCTGAACCGCGGACGGCGGAGCATCCAGCTCTCTGTGCCGATCGCTCGGGGAGACTTGCTCAACAAAGCCTATGCTGCCGGTCGGGTGGAAGATGTGGCCTATACCGAATCGACCATTGATTTCCGGCTGACCTGTGCTGAAAAAGACATGGCAGCAGAGCTTGAAGAATATATAGTATGGGAGTAGAAAGACGATGAAAGCATATTTTCAGGAATTACAGCAAAAATACCAGATCAGCGAAGAGCTGATGCAAAAGATCTTAGCAGCTTATGAGGCTGTGCAGCCCGTTTGGCAGGATATCAACGAGGCGACGTATACCGCACAGATCAAGGTGCTCAATGCTTTTCAGAAGCATCACGCCTCAGACTTCCACCTCAATGGTTCTACCGGCTATGGCTACGGCGATACAGGCCGTGACGTACTGGAACTGATCTGGGCCGATATATTCTGCGCAGAAAAAGCGCTGGTGCGGGCCAATATCGCTTCCGGCACCCACGCCATCGCCCTGTGCCTCTTTGGCGTACTGCGGCCGGGCGACCGTTTCGTCTCTATCAGCGGTACGCCCTATGATACGCTGCAGACGATCATCGGCCGCGATCGGGAGTCCGGCACGCTGTCCGAATTAGGCGTCGTCCACGAGGTGGTCGAGCTGACGCCGGAAGGCAATTTTGACCTGGACGCCATCAAAAAAGTGGTCACGCCCGGCACCAAAATGGTCTGCATCCAGCGTTCACGGGGCTATAGCTGGCGGCCGTCGCTCTCCATCGCCAAGATCGAAGAAGCTATCAAGGTGGTCAAGGCCATCGATCCGTCCATCATCTGCTTTGTGGACAACTGCTATGGAGAATTCGTCGAGCTCAAGGAACCGCTGGAGGTAGGTGCGGATCTGATCGCTGGCTCGCTCATCAAAAACCCCGGCGGGGCTCTGGCGCCGCGCGGCGGTTATGTGGCCGGCAAAGAGGAATTGGTCTATATGGCCAGCTGCCGTCTGACCGCTCCGGGGATTGCCGGCGAAGTAGGCTCGGCGCTGGATTTCAATCGTCTGGCTTTCCAAGGGATCTTCATGGCGCCGCTGATCGTCGAGCAGGCGCTCAAGGGGGCTGTTTTTGCCGCTAAGCTGCTGAGTCAGCTGGGCTTCAAAGTTTCGCCGGAGGCTGATGAACCGCGTACAGATATCATCCAAGCCATCCAGCTGGATACGGCGGATAATGTGCGCCGCTTCTGCCACGGCATTCAGATGGCCTCTCCTCTGGATGCCCATGTCACGCCGTACGATGCTGAGCTGCCCGGCTATGACGATCCCGTCATCATGGCCGGCGGCACCTTCACCCAAGGGTCTTCCATCGAGCTCAGCGTGGATGGTCCTATGCGGGAACCTTTTATCGCTTATATGCAGGGCGGTCTGTCTGTGGCGCACGTCATTGCCGGCGTTGTGGCTGCTGTTGGACAAATGCAGAGGAGCTGAGGCCTATGGACAATGCACAATGGCTTCTCTGCATCGCTCTGGTCATTGGCTTGGCAGGCACGCTCTTACCTATGGTGCCGGGGCTGGGCCTGATGTTTGTCGCTTTAGTGGTCTACAGCTATTATGACGGCTGGCAGACTTTTCCCTTTTGGTATCTCTTGATCGTGGCGCTTCTGGCTGGGATCGGCTTTGCAGCCGATCATCTGGCCAGTGCGCTGGGCGCCAAGCGTTTCGGCGTCTCGTCCAAAGGCTTTTGGGGCGCGCTGGCCGGCGGATTATTGGGCGGACTGATCTTTCAGCTGGTGGGCATGATCGTGGGCGCCGTCATCGGGACAGTGGCCGTGGAGCTTTATCAGCAGCGCACGCTGAAGCAGTCCTTTTCCGCTGCCACCGGCGTGCTGGTGGGAACGGCCGTCGGCATGGCGATACAATTTGGACTGGGGCTTGTGGTGCTCATTGGCTCCATTTTGAAAATGGTGCTTTAAAGGCTGGGATTACTCCTGAATGAAAGGACGGTATAGCATGAAAATCAACATAGGCGTCATTTTTGGCGGCCGGTCCGGTGAATATGAGGTGTCGCTGCAATCAGCCAGAGCCATCGTCAGCCAGCTGGACCATGACAAATACGAGATCTGGCCCATCGCCGTCGCTCGAGACGGCCGCTGGTACGGACCTATTCCTGAGGCAGATGTGCCGACCTTTGACCCAGCGCATTACTTGGGGCGGGAGGTCATGCTGCCGGCCAAACCCGGCGGAGAACTGCTCAGTGCAGAGTCCGGCGATCTGGTCGTGCGGCTGGATGTGGTCTTTTGCATCATTCACGGGACGACCGGGGAGGATGGCGTGATGCAGGGCCTCCTGGAACTGGCCGGACTGCCCTATGTGGGGGCTGGAGTGGCTGGTTCTGCGGTGGGGATGGATAAGATCTTCATGCGCAAGATCTTGGCTTATCACCAGATCCCGCAGGTGCACTTCACCACGCTTTCACGCTGGAGCATCGAATCGGATATGGCCAAGGCCTTGGATCAGGTAGAAGAAGCGCTTCCGTATCCCATGTTCGTCAAGCCGGCCAATGCAGGCTCCAGTGTGGGCATCAGCAAGGTCAAAGATCGCGCAGAACTGGCCGCAGGCCTGCTTTTGGCCAGCAAATACGACGGCAAGGTCCTGATCGAGCAGGGGCTCAACGTGCGGGAGATCGAAGTGGCCGTACTGGGCAATGATCAGCCCAAAGCCTCAGTGGCTGGGGAGATCATCGCCTGCAATGATTTTTACGATTACAAAGCCAAGTATGTAGACAATCGATCCGTCGCTCAGATCCCGGCACAGCTCACGCCTGAACAGGCTCAGACCATCGACAGCTTAGCCAAGACAGCCTATTTGGCGCTGGATGGTGCAGGTTTGGCCCGGGTGGACTTCTTTATCGATAAGGCGGACGGAGCGATCTATCTCAATGAGATCAACACCCTGCCGGGCTTTACGGAGATCAGTATGTACGCCAAGCTTTGGGAGGCCAGCGGCCTGCCGATGACGAAGCTTTTGGATGAGCTGGTAGATCTGGCCTTCGCCCGTTTCCGCGATCGGCAGAAAAATTGCATCCAACTGGTTTGAACAGGAAGAAGATATTGACAATGAGCGGCAAAGGACGCTATAATGAGGGGAACATTTGTTTTGATATGAGGAGGCGTTAACATGGCAGCAAAATCAGCCAGCGGAAAAAGCAGCAAAGAGGCAAACGTTAATCCAGATGACAAAAAAGCCGCTTTAGCCAAAGCTTTGGAAAATATTGATAAACAGTTTGGACAAGGGACGGTCATGCGCTTAGGTGACCAGGATAAATTAGACATCGAGGCCATTCCTACCGGTTCGATCGCCTTAGACAGCGCGCTGGGCATCGGCGGCGTGCCCAAGGGACGCATCACGGAGATCTACGGTCCAGAATCCTCTGGTAAGACCACCGTAGCACTGCACATCATTGCTGAGTGCCAAAAGCAGGGCGGCACAGCGGCCTTCATCGACGCGGAGCATGCGCTGGATCCTGTCTACGCCAGAGCGATCGGCGTGGATATCGACAATCTGCTGGTGTCTCAGCCTGATAACGGCGAGCAGGCGCTGGAGATCGCGGATGCTTTAGTACGCAGCGGCGCAGTGGATATCATCGTCGTCGACTCCGTAGCAGCCTTGACGCCAAAAGCCGAGATCGAAGGCGAGATGGGCGATTCGCACGTCGGCCTCTTGGCACGGCTCATGTCACAGGCTCTGCGCAAATTGACCGGCAATATCAGCAAGACCGGCACCACCATGATCTTTATCAACCAGGTCCGTGAGAAGATCGGCATCGTCTATGGCAATCCCGAGGTCACCACAGGCGGCCGGGCGCTGAAATTCTACGCCTCTGTGCGTATGGAAGTCCGCAAGGGCGAAGCGCTCAAGCAGGGCGGTGAGATCATCGGCAACCGGACCAAAGTCAAGATTGTTAAAAACAAAGTGGCGCCTCCCTTCAAGACCGTGGAGTTCGACATCATGTACGGCGAAGGCATTTCCAAAGAAGGCAGCATCATCGATATGGGCGTCGAGCTGGGCATCATCAAAAAGAGCGGCGCTTGGTTCTCCTACAATGGCGAACGATTGGGCCAGGGCCGCGACAATGCCAAACTCTTCATCAAGGAGCATGAAGACATCCGTGCAGAGATCGAAGAAAAAATTCGGGAGCACAGTCAAGAAGTGGGCATGGTCGTCGAAGTGCAGGATGACGGTGATGAGCTGCTGGATGACGATAAGCTCTTGGAGATGGAATTGGATGATGAGTTCGTCGATGATGAGCTGTAATGAGTAAGGAAGCCAGAGAGCAGGCGCTCAAGTTCCTCGTCTCCCGCATGCGCTGTGAGCGGGAGGTGCGGGAGCATCTGCGCAAAAAAGGGCATTCCCGCGCGGATATCGACGATGCTATCGATTATCTCTACAGCTATGAGTATCTGGACGATCTCAAATACTGTGAGGCCTTTATCCACGATCGCGTACAGTTCAATCCCTGCGGCCGGCAGAAACTTTTCTATGACCTCAGTCAAAAAGGGGTCAGCCGCCAGACGGCAGAGGAAGCGCTGGATACCTTTCTGCCTTGGGAAGAGGAACAAGCGCTGGCTGAGCGTCTTTGGCAGAAAAAAGCGCAGCAGGAGACCGATCCGCTCAAGATCAAGCGCTACTTGAACGGCAGAGGTTTTGGCCCAGATATCATTAGCAGCTTAGGCGATGACGATTGGTAGAAAGGGTAAGCATCATAAAAAGGGGCTGTCGCAATAACGATTTTTATCGTCGTTGCGGCAGCC
>CABVBB010000085.1 GCA_902496505.1 uncultured Peptococcaceae bacterium | reverse complement strand
CTCCCGGAGCCGGGCAGCGTAGGCTTCGCCCTCGTCGCGCAGGGGATCGAATTCCGCGGTGATGACCAGCGTGCGGGGCTGGCACTTGAGATCGTCCGCCACCAGCGGCGCGAAATAGGGACTGGCCAGATTTTCCGCCCGTCCAGCGGAATAAAGCTCCAGATAGTCCCGCACCCGCTTGGCGGTGAGGATATAGTCGGTGCCGTTCTCCCGGATAGAAGCAAAGGGAGAATTTTCGCTGTGGTCGTTGTAGGTGGCGGGATAAATGAGGATCTGCTGCCGAGGCAGATATTCGCCGCGGTCGCGCATCATGAGCGAGACAGCCGCGGCCAGATTGCCGCCTGCGGAATCGCCGATCAGCGTGACCTGATCAGCACTGGCGCCCAAAAGCCCGGCGTTGGCCATGACCATCTGCGCCGCCGCGTAGCAATCCTCCACCGCTGCCGGAAAGGGATGCTCCGGCGCCAGGCGGTAATCTACCGAGATCACCTGATGGCGGGTCAATTTGGCCATCTGCGCGCAGGTGCGGTTGTAGCTGTCGATGCTCCCCAGCACCCAGCCGCCGCCGTGGAAAAAGAGCAAGATGGGATAGCGCCCATCCACCGCGTCAGGGAAGAAAAACCGCAGCGGGATCTTGCCATGCTCGCCGGCGATCTCCACATCCATGGTCTCGTAGGGATGCTTGATGCGGTGATAATTGGCCGCATTCACCACCTTGCGGTCGAACTGATAATTTTTTTTGACCTGGATGTCGGGTTTGGATAACAATCGTAACAGCGCCTTGGTCGCTTTGCTTAGAGCCATATGTCTTCTCCTTTTCTCGTCCAGTCTAATGGGTCAAAAAAGCGCCGGGCCGCGCAGCTTTAAGTGTACGCAAGGCTCCGGCGCCTTTATTATTTGCGGCTTTTCCAGCGGGGCACGATGTCCAGTTTTTCGTATTCGTCCCTCAGTATGCCCAAGATCCACTGATCCACATACTGTCCGTCTGCAAAAATATGTCTGCGCAGCTTGCCTTCGCCGATGAAGCCGAAAGACAGCGCTGAGCGCAGCCCCAGATCATTGTCATCGTTGACCTTGGTGTAGCATTTTTCAAAGCCGAATTCGTAGAACACGATATCGCAGAGCACGATCATCAGATCCACGCCAAAGCCAGCCAGCCGCTTATCGGGATCGGCAATGCCCAGCGCGATCTCCGCATGACCGTTCTGCCGGTCGATATCCTTGATGGAGGCGACGCCGATGGGTTCGTTGTTGCGCTTGTTGCGGACAAGGAAGTCCACTCTGGTGGCGCTGGGATCAGTGATGCTCCTGCCGTTTCTGATCTCCTCCTGGATCATATCCAAAGATACACTGACATAGCTGTCGTACCAATGACGGAACGCTTTATTTAAATACCATTTCTGGAGAATAGCTGCATCTTCTACGGTGGGTTGTTCCAGTAGAATCTTTCTGCCTGTATACATAAACCATACCTCCTGTTAAAATGACCCTATCCTTATGCTTATATAATACCTTGTAAAGCAGGCGCGGTCAAACTTATTTGCAAAAAAGTGACTGAATTTCTTTTATCTGACGATATTTATATGCTAAAATGAGAGATACCCTCCGCGCGTTGGCCAACGGCGCGCAGAAAGGAACGCTTATGATCAATTGTGACGATTTCGTAGCCGCAGTCATTCGGCAGATGAAAAGCGCCCAGCCCGGACAAGGCCTAGAGGTGCTCACCTTTAAAGGCGACCGCTCCATCACCACTATCAAGACCGCCCCAGACACCTATCTGGTGACGGAAAAAGGTTTTATAGCGGCGCAATATCCCGACCTGTCGCTGGAAAAACTCAAGAAGGTCCTGAAGACGCTGGAGAAGCGGGAATTTCCGCGCAGCAATAAGCTGCGGACAAGAAAGATCGGCAGCGAAGAGACGCAGGACACTCTTGAATAGGGGAGGCACGGGCGTACGCTGCCCGATGGTGCCCTCACCCACAAACCCCTAAACGGTGCTGGAAGTGAGAAAAATTTGACCCAGCGTGGTTTATTCGTTTGTTAGGCGAACACAGACTGTATGGCTATTGAGCACACGCCTCGGGGGGCTGGGACAAATTTTTCTTTCAGTTCTATTTAAAAATTAAAGACGATCACTTTTTACACACCAGGTCGTGTTGTTTTATTTTCGTTTTACGGCTTACATATTTCATTTTAAGTGAGGTTTTTGACTATGGAGAAATTGGTTGCTTTGGGTACGGGTTATGCAGTGGCGACGAAGTGTTTTACGACGAGTTTTGCTTTGACGCGGGGAGAGGAGACTTTGCTGATCGACACGGGCGGGGGCAATGGGATCTTGACGCAGTTGGAGCGGGCGGAGATCGATCTGGGATCGATCCATCATATTTTTTTGTCGCACAAGCACACGGATCACATCATGGGCGTGGTCTGGCTGATCCGCATGATCGGGCATCGTTTGGGCAAGGACAGTTATACGCCGCCGCTTCATATATGGTGCCACGCATCTTTGATCGAAGGAGTAGAAGCCATGTGCCGCTTCATGCTGCCGGGACGGCTTTTGCCGGAACTGGGCACGCGCATTTTGTTCCACGCAGTGACGGACGGCGAGACGGCGCAGCTGGCGTATTGGCCGGTGACGTTTTTTGACACGGGCAGCGTGAAGGATATCCAGTACGGCCTGCGCATCACGCTGGAGGCCGGGCAGTCGCTGGTCTTTTTGGGCGACGAACCACTGCATGAAGCAGCGGTGCCTTACGCGCAGGGAGCGGACTATCTGCTGCACGAGGCTATGTGCCTCTTCGCGGACAGCGATATTTATCAGCCCGGCCGCATCGCCCATTCCTCCGTGAAGGAAGCCTGCGCCAATGCCGCGCGGCTGGGTGCTCGCAGCCTCATCCTCTTCCACACGGAAGATGAGCACCTCGCCACCCGCAAACAGACTTACACAGCCGAGGCGCAGACGTTTTTTGACGGCACAGTCTATGTGCCTGACGATCTGGACGCCATCATTTTGAAATAAAGGAGCTTATCATATGACCACATTTGCTGAGCTGGGTCTCACCCAGCCCCTTATCGACGCTTTAGCCAAGCAGGACATCACCGTCCCTACCGATATCCAAGCCGCCGCCATCCCAGCGCTTCGCGAAGGCCGCGACGTCATCGGCCAGGCGCACACGGGCAGCGGCAAGACGCTGGCCTACCTCTGCCCGCTCTTTCTCAAGCTCGACCCCAGCCGCCGCGAGATGCAGGCGCTGGTGCTCGCGCCCACGCACGAATTAGTCATGCAGATCTACCGTCAGGCGCAGGATCTGGCGCAAAACAGCGGCATCGCCATCCGCTCTGTCAATATCATCGGCGAAGCCAATATCAACAATCAGATCACCCGGCTCAAGGACAAGCCGCAGCTCATCATCGGCACCCCCGGCCGCATCCTCGATCTGATCCGCAAGCGCAAGATCAACGCCCAGACCATCAAGACCATTATCATCGATGAAGTGGACAATCTCCTCTCCAACACCAACCGCCAGACTGTGCTGGACGTGATCAAGACCACCCAGCGCGACCGACAGCTGGCCGCCTTCTCCGCCTCGCTCAATAACGATACGCTCGCGACCCTCCAAGACCTCATGCAGTCGCCGGAGTTTTTGCGCCTCAATACCAAGGCCGTGCTCAATCCCAATATCGACCACTATTACCTCGTCGGCGAACAGCGGGACAAATTTGAACTCCTGCGCAAACTCATCAATGCCGAGAACCCTCAGCGCGCGCTGATCTTCTTAAACGACGGCGAACACATCGATCTGCTCTGCGATAAACTCAACTACCACCATTACAAAGCCTTCCCCCTCTTCGGCGATCTGACCAAAGAAGAGCGGCAAAAAGCCATGAACGATTTCCGCACCGGCAAGATCCGCCTCCTGGTCTCCTCTGACCTCGGCGCGCGGGGACTAGATATTCCCGACATCACCCACGTCATCAACATGGACTTTCCGCTGGAAGCTAATGAATACATCCACCGCGCCGGCCGCACCGCCCGCGGTGACCGCCGCGGCACTTGCTACAGCATCGTCAATCCCACCGAATTAGCCGCCCTGCGCATCTACCAGCGGGAATTCGGCGTCACCATCGACCCTGTCCATCTGGTCAAAGGCAAAGTCCTCCCCGGCGCCGTCAAACAGCACTACACCAAGACCGCCGCCGAAAAATCCGCCGCCAAAGGCCAAAAACCCGCTGCCAAAAAGAAAGCTCCCGCCAAAAGCGCGGCCAAACCCAAAGCGAAAACACCCCCTGCCAAGACCGCAGGAAAGCCCAAGAAAACCCCATAAGCACACCAGAAAAAGCAGGCGCGCAGGTCAACTGATGACCTGCGCGCCTGCTTTTGTCAAATACAAAATGCCGCATACAGCGGAACCGTTTTGATACCGTCTTCAAAGCCAAAATTCTTGCTTGAAAGCTTGATCGCATAGGCAGGCTTATACATTTCCCGAAAAAGCTTCAAGCTTTTAGCCCGGGTATTATCCGCCGCCTTGACTTCAATAGGAATGATCTCTCCCTCACGCTGAATGATAAAATCGATCTCCGCCTCACGCCCAGACTCCCAATAATACGTGGTATAGCCGCTTATCGTCAGCTGGACATTGACATAGTTTTCCGTCATGCCGCCTTTAAAATCATTGAGCTCCTCCGACATATAGAGCACATCGTTGACTGCCAGATCCTTTTTGGCGCACAGCAGTCCTAGATCAGAGATATAGATCTTGAAGGCGTCGATATCGCGATAGTTTTCCAGAGGCTTCTTGATCTGCTCTGCCTGGTACACTTGGGAAACAATGCCTGACAGCACCAGCCATTCGATGGCATTTTCAAACTCCGACGCTCGGCCGCCTTTTTTGATCAGCTTATACTGAAAGCGTGTATTTTTCTTAGACAGCTGCACCGTGATATTATCATACGCCAGCCGAGTCTTTTTGATTTCATTGCGATTATTGTATTTGCTCATATCATTGAGATAGCCCGCTAATATCGTGTTCTGCGTATTGCGCACCAAAATATGATCCTTTGTTTCTGCAAACTCTCTGACACATTCAGGCATACCGCCTACTACCAAATACTGCCGATAAAGCTTCATGGCCGCCTCATGCAAAACGGCCGGCATAGGCGTATCCGTTTGGAAGCACTGCTTGATCTGCTTCACCAGCATATCTTCTCCTAAGGCCAGCATGAATTCCTCCAGATCCATGGGATAGAGCGTTTTCATATCCACTTTGCCCACTGGAAAAGAAAATTGCGCCCGATTTACCACAACACCTAACAAACTGCCTGCCACAATGATGTGATACTCTGGTGCATCCTCGCAAAAATATTTAAGCGACGTCAACGCCCGCTCGCAAAGCTGCACCTCGTCTAAGACGATCAGCGTCCTCTCCTTGATGATCGTTTGACCAGCCCTATAGGATAAAATGGGCAGCAAATACTCTGGACTGATATTTTCCGCAAAGGTTTCCGCAAGCTTGGGATCTGTCTCAAAGTTGAAATACGCCACATTATCATAATGGGTGCGCCCAAACTCCAAAACAGAATACGTTTTTCCCACTTGCCGTGCGCCCTGCAGGATCAGCGGCTTCCGATGCGCACTATTCTTCCACTCTTCCAAATAAGCCATGATATGCCGATACATATGCAGCCCTCCTTTAAGCTATTAGATCCAGTATAATCTTCATTCATGTCATTTTCAACGCTATTTTGCCCCATTTTTACACTAAAACCCATGAATTTTTCCCTATATCTCACACTAAACTCCACGTATCGCAAAAAGGACGGCTGCCCTGCTTGGCACCGTCCTTTTCATTATCCATCGTTGTTTTATTTTTACAGTGCTATCTGCTCGACATGGTTGCTTTGCTGAGCGGCTTCAAAGCTGTTCACCACCACAGCTGCGGCATCTAACGTGAAGCAGCCGGCGATATAGGTACGCTGCTGGGACTGAGCTAGTACTTGTGCTTGACCGGAGGAGGGATCATAGACAGAGAGCGTGCTGCCGTCAGCGGTTTCCTCAGCAAGCAGCAGTTTGCCCTGCACGGTATCCAAGATGCGCAGTTCACCGGCACTGCGCAGGCGCGCCTGCTCGGTGCCCGTACGCGCATCGACGATCACCCATTCCGTACCGGATCCGCATAGATAACCGATCGCCAGCAGACGCGAGTCGCGCACATAGACCAGATCGCTGATGGCGACCCAGCCCTCCGGCGCTTCAAGATCCTCGCCGGTGACAAGTGTCTGCACGTCCTCCCACCAAGGCGTCCAGAGCACCACACTGCTGCCCTCATCCGCCACCGCCGCTACCTGCGCGGACGTCTCGTCCCAAACCATCGTACCGCTAAGCGCCACCTCTGGCAGGACAAAGAGCGTCTCCTCCGTCTGCATACCGCGGATCAAGAGGCTCTGCTCTGCGTCTTGCCGCTCAGCGCGATAACGCATATTAGGTGAAATAGTCACTGCTGTCTGCCAGCCAAGCGTCTGGGCCAGCGCCAGGCGGCCGTCCTCACGCCGCTCCCAGGTCATCAGCTCATCATTGGCCTGATAGAGCACCCGCCCCGGCTGGACGAAGAGCTGACCGCTTGCGTTCTTGATGCCCCGGCCTGTATCCAAGGCCTGCGCCCGCTCTCTGGTACCATCGAACACCCATAGACCGTCATTGGGCTGCAGCTGTCCGTCGTTCTGCTGGTGGTTATCCCGTGCCAAGAGCAGATACTTGTCCCCGCCGATGGCCTTGATCTGGCCAATGACGCCAGTGATCTCTGCCGTCTCCTGCCAGGGCACATCACCAGATGGCAGCGTTTCCCCGACGGCCGAATAGCCCGCCAGTTCCATCTGTGCACTGTGCGACCACGGGCCGCGCTCCTCTGTGCGGCGGCCGTCCTTCTCCTGATACAAACGTCCGCGAGTCGACAAAGTACAGCTCTTTTCATCCAGTACCGTCAGCGCATTGTAATAAGCCTCATAGTGCCAATCCGCCTGGCTCGTCTCCACAAACTCACCGCAGACACTGTCCTCGATAAACCCCAGCGGTTCTCCGCCGTCCCCGGGGAAAACGGCCAGCACCAAAGCACCGTACACGACGTCCGTCCCTTCCTCAGTGAAACTGCTCTCCAGCTTCACCGGCACCGCCGCCAGACCATCCACCAGATCCAGCGACCGATAGCGATCCAGCGCATTCTGCTCATACTTTTGACGAAAAGCCGCCTGATAATCCGTTTCCTCCACCGCGATCATCTGCATATCTGCTGTCTCGTACAAAGCCGTCTCCGTCACGGCCTCTGCCTGCGGCGGCTGCGCCGTCTCGCCCTGACAGCCTGCCAAAAATAACGCTGCCAGCAGCAAGATCATGACCTTACTCACATGCTGTCCTCTTCTCATCCTCGACCCCTCCTTCGCTTTAAGAAAATTGTACCATATCTTTCTCACTAATGCCACCAGCAAACACACCAAGGCTTGTGCAAGAAGCTGCACAAGTCTTGATGCACTCCCACCATCACAGCCAGGCAGGCCAAGGCAGAAACGGGCAGATCATTTTAAGCACCAGCACGCAGAACAGCCCGCCATCCAGTTGCACTGCCACCGTCAAGAGAAAGATCAGGATAGCCATATTCGTCAACAGCAGCAGGACATACACCACCTGCTCAAGCAGCAGCA